>NZ_JAEX01000025.1 GCF_000519125.1 Desulfocurvus vexinensis DSM 17965 | reverse complement strand
CTCCTCTGCCCCTCATTCCATCCTTCGTCATCGAACACCTCCTGGGGATCTCTTACTCCCAATTCGGTGTCCAAGAAAACCGTACACCGCCCCACCGCCTGCTTGGCGATTTCCATGCACAGGCTCTGGCTCTTGCCTTCAAAGATGTTCCAGGCGGCAAGCAGTGCTTCCACGTCTCCGGCGGAGGGATTGCCCAGCCTCACGCGGTAGCCGACGCGGCTGAACAGTTGCGCGAAGTGGGCCTGCCGTCCGCCGCCGGTAATGCGGCTGTAGATGCTTTCATTGCCCATGAGGGCCAAGCCAAGGCCGGTGGCGTCGTGAACGCTCCTGATAGCCTCCAGGCCGCAAACAGGCAGGTGTTGGGCCTCGTCCACGATCAGCAGGCCGCCGGTGTTCTCAAGACGGGCAACAATGGCGTTTTCCGTCTTCACGGCGCTGGGCTGGGCTTCGGGCAGGCCAATGGCGAGCGCAACGCGCTCAAGGCAGGCGGCCACGCTGTTCATGGCCGGACTCATGGTGGCGACCCACACGTTGGGATGGTTTTCCTGATAGTGACGGGCGGTGCAGGTCTTGCCCACGCCAGCCCCGCCGTACACAAGGGCGATATCCCCGGCGCGGTGCGCATACCTGAGCGCTCCGATGATGCCGTTCGCCGTGGGTGTAGGCCGCCAGTCCGGGGCCGCGCTCATGCGGTTGGCTTCCTGATCCCGTTCCTGAACCGCGTTCAGCCAGCGGGAAATGGCCGTGGCAACAGCCTCGATATCGCCGGAATACTTGCCGGAAAACCACAAAGACAGGCGCGTCTGGTTGATTCCCGATTCCTTGGCAAGTCTGGTCTGACTCAGCCCCAGCCGGTTCATTTCCTTGCGCACAGCCTCTTTCAAGCTGTCCTGGTCAAGCTGTACGCGGTCATTTGTAGCTTCCATTGTGGTGCTCCTCCGGGCTACTGGTTAACCATGTGCGGCAAAAGGAAACACGTCGTTATCCTCAGCCATGATATTTTTCTGAAGAATCTCCCTGAGTTGGCGCTGCCGTTCGGGGGATACTGTTTGCTCAATCTTTTCAGACACTTCTTTTTCGGAAAGCATGGTGAGTGTCTTGGCGGGAACGGGATTTTCAGAAACAGGCTTGTTCACGCCAAGCTGCTGGAATTCAAGATCGCTGATGAGAGCTGCTTCATTTGCGGCCTGTTTGATATGCTTGGCTCTACGGGCCTTGTGCTTGGCGTGTTCGCGCCCGGCCTTGCGGTCATTGAAGGCCACAGTCTTCAACCAGCGAGCGGTGCAGACGTGCCTGCCGTCCAGGGTGTAAATTTCAACGTCATCCGACAGGCTTTCGGGGTTGAAGAGCACGGCAACATGTTCGCCAGCCATGTGCGCCAGTTCTTCAGCGTAGTAACGGTGCTTGGATTCACCGCGTCCGGCTTTGATGCTCACAACGCCCTGTCTGTTGACCTTGACCGACTCCTGGCTGAGCAGGAGCATGTTTCTCAGTTGGGGCGAAGCCTTACGAATGGTGGTCTGTTGCAGCCCTTCGGTGTAGACCTGGTCGAAGCTTCTGCCGTTGCAGATGCCGCCGGTACGTCCTTCACGGGCGTTGTATGCGGCAACAACCTGCGGCAGCAGCTCCAAGAATTCAGTGTCGGGAATGGGATTCTTGGAATAGCCGCGTCCGGCCAGAACCGGCAGATCGCGCATCATGCTATGCAAGCCGCCGATACCGAAAGCGCGTTCAATGGGCTTGCTGCCGGGGCTGGAAATTTCGTGGTCCGGGTTGGTGAAGCAGACTTCAATGCCAAAATGCTTCAACAGGCCAACGGGGTCCGTGGCCTTGTTGGTGAAGCGGTGGCGGCCCGGCATCTGGCCGGTCAGAATCTTGTTGGCGGCGGCGCGGGTGTTGTCGATGTACATGTACCGAGGCACTGTTTCGCCGACGAGGTTGTATGTAGCCAGCCGGAACATGTCGCTGTTCTCGGACTTGTCCCCTGCCCATGCGAGAATCTTGCCCGAGCGCACGTCTTCAAAGAACCACACGCGCATATTGTAAACTTCGCCGGTCTTGGCGTCGTAAACGTAAATTTTGTCGAAGCTGAGCGCGTCGCCTGAAACCGCTTCACCAGCCGCAAAGGTATCTCTTCTGCGCACCTGATCAGGGTAATCATTAACAATTTTGCCCGTACGCATGTATTGGATAACGGCAGGCAGAAGTTCTTCGAACAGGCGGCGGGAAAGAGTGCGGTCTGAAGGAATCGCCCAGCCATGCACTTCGGCGGCGTCTTCCAGGCGGCGAAAACAGGAAAGAAATGAAGGCGCTTCAGTGCGCAGGTAGTCTTTTTTCAGAAACTCCCAGGCTATAGGATCGCAATGCGCACGGGTCACACGGCCCTTGTACTGGTTGGCAAGGATTGGTGCCCAATCCTTGGGATCAATGCCGCGCACCCCTCTCTTGGAAACAGTGCCGAAATACCAGTTGCGCAGGGTGCCTACTGCAACGCCATACATCTGGCCGACAGCCACAAAAGCTTGGGCAAGCGTGGTTCCAGACTCGTGCAGCTTCAGGACGTCCTGTAAGATGCCTTGTCTGAGAAAAGCTTTTTCTTTGATCTTGCTGGATTTTTTGTTGAACTCGTCCCACAGTTCTTCCAGCTCCTGTGCCGGAATCGCTTCGAAAGCCAGGGCGGGGCCGTTCTTCTTGCGGTCCTCACGGATAAGGAAATTGGAGACCTTCCCCTTTGTTTCCTCATCCATGCTGGTGAAATGCCAGAGAAAGCCGCCGCCCTGCTTCTTTTCCGGGGCCAACTCCCACTTGTTGCGCTTGGCACGGGCATGCACTGCCGGGACGGAAACGCCCAGCATCTTTGCAATCTGCGCCGTGCTGAAGGCGCTATTCGGGAGTTCTGCCAGATTCATGCGCATGCCTACTGAAGGGCGCCTTCTTCGGCGGAATAGGTCTGAGGGTTGCCGAGTTCGGGAAGAAACTCCCCGGAGCGTTCGGAGTAGCATTGAATGAGCATGAGCAGGCGTGTGTCGTCGTTTGAAGTGAGGAAGGAAAACTCCCTGTCACCGTCAAGGCGGCGGCTGATCTCTTCAAAGACTGACTGCGGAGTCCCGGATACCGTGCCTATGGCTTCGAAAGCCATGTCAACCGGGATTCTGAGGGAAAGAATGGCGTCGCAGATGCATTCGAACTGGCGGGCACGGAAAAGCGCCGCCGTAAGCACCTTCTCATTGGCTCCCGGAAACAGGGCCATCAGGCGGGAAACTTCGTCCTCCACCTCGCAAATGAGGGAGGAATCATCTTCCTCGATCTGGTAGTGCCCCTGCGCAATGGCTACGCGGGTTTTCACGGGCATGGTCATTGCGTCCCACATTTCGTACTGGACGATTTCGCCGTTTCCTTCGAATTCCTGGACGCTGATACGCTTCCAGCCTTCACGGGCGGCCCGCTTTTCGAGGGCCTTGGCCGTCATGTCCAGCATTTCCTTCAGGCCGCTCGTGGTGAAGCGCGGATACGGGAAACACTCCTGCATGGATAAAATTTTCAGGCGCTTGCTCATGGCTATCTCCTCCGCGTGGTGCGGTTTTCCGCAAGATCGTTCTCCAATCTGCGGAGCTTGCGGGCGCGTTCCTTGCTCTCGAACTTGGCCTTGCCGTATTCGAAAAGCAGGATTTCGTCGGGACCGAGCAGTTTGCACCCGTGGAATTCGGCAAGGAATTCAAGGGGTTCCAAGCTGCCAACAGCCAACATGAAAACTTCCACGGCCATGAGCGGCGGAATGTCGTCCGTGTCGTTGGGAGCAAGCCACTTGTCCAGAATGTTGGTCGTAAGAAGCCGGGTGCGCCCTGTGGTGATCTTCACGCCGTTTTGCTTGGCGATTTCGTTCATCCGGTCCACCAGTTGGGCGCGGGAAAGATAGGGGGCGGCGGTGGTCAGCGTCTGCTGCATGCAGGCCTTCAGCGTGGAAGCAAGGCCGCCAATGCGCATCTGTGCCGTGGCGGTGGCCTTCTGGCTTCCTTCGCCCTGTTCGGTGAAGGAAAAGAGGGAATGCTGGTAGTTGTTCATGCCGTCACACCCCCTTGCAGGTCTGTGCTGTCCAGAAAAAGGGAATGGCGGTGGAAGCCTGAAACGCACAAAACCAGCCGCAAGAAACTGCAAAAGCAAAGGCTGGGCTCGTGGCGTTGCTGGAGATTAGGTTTCCACCGCCAAATTCTGATTTCATTTCCCTTTCGGACATATCAGCCATCCGGGCTGTTTCTGCTCTCCACGAGGTTTTACCCTCTGCTCAAGCCACTCAAGAAAGGAATCCCTTTCGTAACCGACACGGCCTCCGATTTTGAACGCCTTCGGCCCGTTTCCGTCTTTGTCCAGCCCAGCGAGAGAAACAGCAGTGATGACGCCCCCGGTTAATTCCTCAACATGCTTCCTGCTGAAGATCGGAGGGAGCTTTTCGCGGAGGATAGTGAGGACTTGTTCTTTGCTGAAATCCTGGGTCATGGCGTCCACTCTTTTTCGAGTTCTGCCCTCGTGGCCCAGTTCGAGCACCCTATGCGCCCGAACTGGGCCGTTGACTGGGCCAAAAGAGGTGGATAGGGTTGATGTTGCGACACATTTAACCATATCCCCTTGTTCTAACGGGGATAGATTCTCAAACGTGGAAATGAAAGTCAATACGTTTGTGGATTTGTTTCCATTCGTGAGGAATAATGATTGAGCTCGCTCAAAGAATAAAAGAATTACGGGATGACTTAGGCCTTCCCATAGCTGAATTTGCAGACCTTATAGCGGTTAGCAAATCAGCCCTTTACAACTATGAGACAGGAGAAAGGCTGCCAAACGCAGAGGTGTTAGCAGATATTTGCAAAGCGGCAGGAGTTAATCCAAATTGGCTGCTGCTTGGCTATGGGAATAAGAAAATGGACCCATCTACCGCGAAAAAGTTGTCTGCAATCGCGGTCCTTCTCAGGGATGAAGAAAATAATAGTGCAACTCAACAATCCATTAAAACAACAAAATCTTCAGCTAATGCGGCTAGCGAGACAAAAGGTCGTGTTGTCCAACAAACTGCCAATGGGAACAACAATATTCAAGCTGCTGGTGACATAGTACAGAATATTAAAACGCAGAAACTTGAAAATAAGGTGACGCCACCGACTGGCAGCATTGGTAGTAATCCTATTCTAGTTGAAACTATAACAGGATTATTTAATGAGCTTGGTGATCGGCGAGAAAAAAGATTTGGCAAATCTGCATATCCAGTGATGTACAACGCTTTCAAAAAAGATTTCGGAATACCAAAAAATCAAAAATATACCACGTACAAATTGTGGAACGAGCCAAGAGCGCAGGAGATTATCAATTACTTAAAGGAGAAGCTTGACGAAACAATTGCCGGACGCAAACAGAGGACGGCAAAGAAAAAAGGACATACACGCCCATATCTTTTGAAACAGACAGCTGAACTGCATGAATGCCTTGGGTGGTCGGAAGCAATTTATCGAGGAAGATTACATTTTCTGTTTGGAGTTACATCAAGGCGTGATCTCAATGTTTCACAGCTAAAAAGCTATGTGGAATACTTGGAAGATGAGTATGGAAAGAAATATTGATCAGCATGCGGAAGGCCACAATATTCAACAAGCTGGTGGCGATATCTATATCACCGCACCACAGCCCGTAGAAAATGACAGCCTTATACCATGTCCTGAATGTGGACATGAGGTTAGTCCTTCCGCTTACAGCTGCATTGCCTGCGGATTTCCAGTCCTTCAATATTTTTGTGATAAGGCGAGAAGGGAAAGAGATGAGCGATTGCAAAGAATATGCGCTATATCTTTGCTCTGTGGAATTATTGGAATATTTATTATCTCAAATTTCACACTGCCGGAAACTATGGAATCAATAATTTCTGCAGTCACTGTTGTGTCGTTCATCTTGGGATACTTGATCTGTTTTCATCACTAGCAATATAAACTGAACCTGTTTTTCATTCTAATTACTTTGCACTTCCATAAATATTGACATCCACGCATCGTTTATTATTGTTTGAATTGGCTGTGGTACACCGCCGTCCGGTTCATACCCGGAAACGTCCAGGACGTTAGGGGTCGGGCCACAGCCTTTTGCTTTTTCAAACAGCCTGCCGGAGGCACCTCGTGCCCAAGATCAATAAATGTGAACAACAGTGCCGTGACACACACCGTCCGGTTCATCCCCGGAAGCGTTCAGGACGTAGGGGTCGGGTCACGGCCTTTTGCTTTTTCGAACAGCCTGCCGGAGACACCTCTTGCCCAAGATCAGAGGGAGCAGGTTTATACTTCTCGCTTTATACTTCTGGTCGGCAAGCTTTGGCCCGTGACCTGCCCAAAACCCCTTTTCCGGTTCCCTCTCTCCGACCATGAACCCCTTGTTAATCAGGCTTTAAGCGGTTGTTAATCGTTCTTTGCTCAAGCCGTTGTTTCAGGGCAAGCCAAGTCTCGAAACCACCGCTTCCCCGCCGAGGTTTATAGTAGTCGCAGACTCAATGTCGAACCCCCTTTTCGCCCACCCTAAAACCCCGAAGCCCGCACGACACAAGCCATTTTCATTTCGGTATGTGTCTCAGTGTCCCACTATATTTCACTTTAAGGTTGTCACAAACTCACTGTCTGTTAGCAGCGTGCGCCTGCGCGAGGCCCTGCTGCGCGGGCTGTGGGCCGAGGCGTCCGGCCCGCGCCCGGCCCACGAGGCCGTGGCCCTGAGCATCGCCCCCGAGGCCGCCCGGGCCATGGAAGACCGGCGCATTCTGGTCACGGACCTGCAAAAGGTCGTACTGCACGCCCGGGACACGGGCCGGGCCCTGGTCAACGCCGCCACGGGCCGCCACCTGGCCAGCCTGCAACCCGGCCCGGTGACGTACTGGGTGGAATACGAGCCCGACGGCGCCGGGGGCTTCGTGGTCCACAAGGCCTGGAGCCACCGCATGCAGATCATGGGAGGCCAACCATGAGCACCCTGAAAGTCCTGGACGGCGACTACTCCGGCTGGCGTTGCGCGGCCTGCGGGCAAGCCCTGGCCATGGCCCCGGCGGTGCTGGAATACATGGGCAGCCGCTTCGAGGTGGAGTTGCCGCGCTGCGCGGCCTGCGGCCTGACCCTGGTGCCCGAGGCCCTGGCCCTGGGCAAGATGCTCGAGGTGGAAAAGCTGCTGGAGGACAAATGAGCGCCGGGGCCGCGCCCCGCAACGGCTCCCCGGCGGCCTGCTGCGCCGGGCCCTCGTGGCGCGACCCGGCCCTGCGCGCCGTGGCCGGGCCGACCCTGCGCCCCGGGGGCTTCGCCCTGACCGAACGCGCCGTGGCCCTGGCCGGGCTCTTGCCGGGCTGGCCCGTGCTGGACGTGGGCGCAGGCAGCGGGGCCAGCGTGGCCCGGCTGCGCAGCCGCCACGGCGCCCGGGCCGTGGGGCTGGACCCCGACCCCGGGCAGCTCGGCGCCCCGGTGCAGCCCGGGCTGCCGCTCATGCGCGCCGCAGCCGGGGCCCTGCCCGTGCGCACGGGCAGCCAGCGGCTGGTGCTGTGCGAATGCGTGCTGTCCCTGGTGCCCGACCCGGCGGCGGCCCTGGGCGAGTTCGCGCGCGTGCTGGCCCCGGGCGGGGTGCTGGCCCTGGCGGACCTCTGCCTGCCCCCGGGCGCGCCCCGGGCCGGGGGGGCCGGGGCAGGCCCGGAAGCCGAAGCGCACGCGGCCCCGTCCTGCGCTGCCGGAGCCAGGACCGTGGCCGAAATCGCGGCCCTGGTGCGCGCCGCCGGGCTCGACCCCTTCGCCGTGGAGGACCACGGCGCCCTGGCCCGGGAGCTGGCGGCGCGGCTGGCCTTCGGCGGCGCGGCCCCGGGCTGCGCGGCGCGGCGCGGCTATTTTCTGCTCCTGGCCCGCAAACCCGGAGGACCGGCATGACCGACACGATGGGCGACACCTCCCTGCGCATGGCGCGGCTGGCGGGCGCGGGCTTCTGCTGCGCCCAGATTTTCGTGCTCCTGGCCCTGGAGGACCTGGGCCGCGACAACTCCGACCTGGTGCGCGCGGCCCAGGGCCTGTGCCTGGGCGCGGGCGACTGCGCCGGGCCCTGCGGCGCCCTGACCGGGGCGGCCCTGGTGCTCGGGCTGCACGCGGGCCGGGGCCGGGCCGGGGAGGAGCCCCACGACCGCCTGCCGCTGATGCTGGCCGAGCTGAACGACTGGTTCCGCGAGACCGTGGGCGCGCGCCACGGCGGCGTGAGCTGCGGGGCCATCACCGGCGGCGACTGCACGGCGCCCGACCGCGCCGTATGCGGGGCCATCGTGGCCGAAACTTTCGAGCGGACCATGGACCTTTTGGCCGAAAACGGCATCGACCCCATCCAGGGCCGCCCGGCATGAGCGCCCCCGGCGCCGCGCAGCCCACGGCCAGCGTCTGCCCCGTCTGCCTGGAGGTCGTTCCGGCCCGGCGCGAGACCGTGGGCGGCCAGACCCGGCTGGTGAAGGCCTGCCCGCGCCACGGCGAGTTTTCTACGCCCATCTGGCGAGGGGCGCCGGATTTCGCGGGCTGGCTGCGGCCCAAGACGCCCTCGCAGCCCGCTGCGCCCGCCACGCCCCGGGCCCGGGGCTGCCCCTACGACTGCGGCCTGTGCCCGGACCACGGCCAGCACACCTGCACGGCCCTGGTGGAAGTCACCTGGCGCTGCAATCTGGCCTGCCCGCTGTGCTTTGCCAGCGCGGGCGAGGCCCCGCGCCCGGACCCGAGCCCCGGGGCCGTGGCCCGGCTGCTGGAAGGCGTCATGCGCCAGTCCGGGCCGTGCAACATCCAGCTCTCGGGCGGCGAGCCCACGGTGCGCGACGACCTGCCCGCCCTGGTGGCCCTGGCCAAGGCCGCGGGCTTTCCCTTCGTGCAGCTCAACACCAACGGCCTGCGCATCGCCCGCGAGGAGGGCTACGCCCAGGCCCTGGCCGCCGCCGGGCTGGACTCGGCCTTTTTGCAGTTCGACGGCGTGACCCAGGGGCCCTACGAAGCCCTGCGCGGGCAGCCCCTGCTGGAGGACAAGCTCGCGGCCATCGAGGCCCTGGCGCGGGCCGGGGTGGGCGTGGTGCTGGTGCCCACGGTGGTGCCGGGGGTCAACGCCGCCGAGCTGGGCGCCATCCTGCGCCTGGGCGTGGAGCGCGCCCCGGGGGTGCGCGGGGTGCATTTCCAGCCCGTGAGCTACTTCGGGCGCCACCCCGGCCCGCCCGCCGACGCAGCGCGCATCACCCTGCCCGAGGTCATGGCCGCCCTGGAAGCCCAGAGCGGCGGGCTGGTGCGCGCCGCCGACTTCTCGCCCCCGGGCTGCGAGCACGCCCTGTGCTCCTTCAACGCCAGCTATCTTGTGGACGAAGACGGCGGCCCGGCGCACCTGACGCGCCTGTCGCGCGGGGGCGGCAACTGCTGCGCGCCGCGCCCCGCCGCCGAGGGCGCGGACAAGGCCAAGGCCTACGTGGCCCGCCAGTGGGCCACGCCCCGGGGCGCGGCCCTGCCCATGGCCGGGCCCGCCGATGACCTGGACCGCTTCCTGGCCCGGGCGCGCACGCATATCTTCGCCGTGTCGGCCATGGCCTTCCAGGACGCCTGGACCCTGGACTTGGAACGCCTGCGCGGCTGCTGCATCCATGTGGCCGCGCCCGACGGACGGCTGGTGCCCTTTTGCGCCTACAACCTCACGGCCATGGACGGCACGCCGCTGTACAGGAGCACCAGTGCCCGGCACGTCCCTTGACCACTGGCTGAACCGGCGCCTGGACCGTCCGGCCCAGGGCCCGCCCCCCGGCCCGCAGGAGCTTGCGGCCTGGCAGCTGGCCCGCCTGCGCGAGACCGTGGCCCTGGCCCGGCGCGAAAGCCCCCACTACTGTGACACCCTGGGCGGCATCGACCCCGCCGCCCTGCGCGCCCCGGCGGACCTGGCCCGCCTGCCGCGCCTGGACGCCCGCGCCCTGCGCGCGGCGCCCGAGCGGCTGCTGTGCGTGTCCCAGGACGCGGTGGCCCGGGTGGTGACCCTGGCCTCCTCGGGCTCCACGGGCGCGCCCAAGCGGCTGTTCTTCACCACGGGCGACCTGGAGCGCACCGTGGACTTCTTCCGCCACGGCATGGAGCTGCTGGCCGCACCGGGCGACACGGTGCTGGCCCTCTTGCCCGGCGAGCGCGAGGGCGGAGTGGGGCGGCTGCTGACCCGGGGCGTGCAGGCCCTGGGCGGGCGCTGCCTGTGCTGCCCCGAGCCGTGGGACGTGCCCGCCGCCCTGGCCCTGCTCGAAGCCTCCGGCGCCCGGGTGCTGGTGGGCGCTCCGGTGCATGTCCACGCCCTGGCCCTGCTGGCGGCGGCGCGGGGGCTGGAGCGCGGGCGGGTGCGCCGGGCGCTGCTGTGCTGGGACGCCGTGCCCCCCGGGCTGGCCTGGCGCGTGGAGGCCGCCCTGGGCTGCGCCGTTCACCACCACTGGGGCATGACCGAAACCGGGCTGGGTGGGGCCGTGGGCTGCGGCCAGGGCCCGGGCATGCACCTGCGCGAAGCCGACCTGCTGGTGGAAATCGCCGACCCGGCCACGGGTGCGCCCGTGGCCGACGGCCAGTGGGGCGAGATCGTCGTGACCACCCTGGGCCGCCAGGCCATGCCGCTCATCCGCTACCGCAGCGGCGACGCCGGGCGCATCCTGCCCGGGGGCTGCCCCTGCGCCAGCCCCCTGCGGCGGCTGGACGCCGTGCCCGGGCGGCTGGGGGGCGAGCGGCCCGGCGGCCTGTCCCGCCGCGCCCTGGACGCCGCCGTGCTGGCCCTTCCCGGCGTCATGGACTATGCCTTGCGCCAGGGCCCCGGCACCCTGGAACTGGACCTGTATCTGCTGCCCGGCACCGGCCCGCGCGCGCAGGCCGTGGCCCGCGCCCTGGATGGCCTGCCGGGCCTGGACCACCGGCGGGCGACGGTGCGCGAGCTTTCGCGCGACGGACGCATCGCCCCGGGCTTTGCCAAGCGGACCTTGCCCGGGGAACACAGCGAGGAGACATCATGAACGACTGCCTGCGCGCCGTGCGCATGGCTTTGGAGGCGGGCCAGGAACTGGTGCTGGCGACCATCGTCGCCAGCGGCGGGTCCACCCCGCGTGGGGCCGGGGCTGCCATGGCCGTGCGGCCCGACGCGAGCATCGAGGGCACCGTGGGCGGCGGCCTGCTGGAGGCCCGGGCCATGCGCGCCGCAGGGGAGCTGTTCGCCCAGGGCGACGGGGCGGCGGTCCTGCAACGCCATGAGCTGGACAATGAGCTGGCCGCCCGGGCCGACATGGTCTGCGGCGGGCAGGTGACCGTGCTGCTGGAACGCCTGGACCCGGGCGACGCCGGAGTCTTCGCCGCCCTGGACGACGCCCTGCGCCAGGGGCGCCGCGCGGTGCTGCTCACGGCCCTGGAGGGCCCCGCCGGGGGCCCCTTGCGCGCCACGGCCCGGGTTGCCCTGGCCCCCGGGCAGCAGCCGCCGCCCTGGCCGGGGCACGACCCCGCCGCCCTGGCCGAAGCGCGCGACACGGCCCTGGAGACGGGCCGCCCCGGGCTGCTGTCCGGCCCGGGGGGCTTCCTGGCGGTGCTGCCCCTGGTGCCGCAGCCCGCCGTGTTTCTCTTCGGCGCCGGGCACGTGTCGCGGCCCACGGCCCAGGTGGCGCGCATCGCGGGCTTCCGCACCGTGGTGCTGGACGACCGGCCCGAGTTCGCCAACCGCCAGCGCTTTCCCGACGCCGACGCCGTGCTCGTGCCGCCGTCCATGGACCGGGCCCTGGACGGCCTGGAAGTGGGCGAGGCCGACTCGCTGGTCATCGTCACCAGGGGCCACCTGCACGACAAGACCGTGCTGGCCGCAGCCCTGCGCACCCCCGCGCGCTACGTGGGCATGATCGGCAGCCTGCGCAAGCGCGAGGCCGTGTACGCAGCCCTGCGCGACGAGGGGGTGCCCGAGGCGGCCATTGCCCGCTGCCATTGCCCCATCGGCCTGTCCATCGGCGCGCGCACGCCCGAGGAGATCGCCGTGAGCATCGTGGCCGAGCTGGTGCAGTGCCGCGTGGCGGCGGAGGGCGGCAAGTGACGCCCGCGCCGGACGCCCCGCCTGCCCCGCGTCCGCCGAACCTGCCGGATGCGCAGGGCGCCCGGGCGCCCCTGCGCCTGGGGGCCGTGGTGCCCGCCGCCGGGCTGTCCTCGCGCATGGGGGCCCTCAAGCCCGCCCTGGCCCTGGGGGGCTCCACGGTGCTGGAATGCGCCGTGGCCTGCCTGCGCGAGGCCGGGGCGGTGGACGTGGTGGTGGTCACGGGCCGCGAGGCCGACGCCGTGGCCGCCCTGGCCCGGCGCGCCGGGGCCCGCCCGGTGCACAACCCGCGCTACGCCGAGGGCATGTTCGGGTCCGTGGTCACGGGCGTGGGCGCCCTGGGCCCGGAGGTGGACGCCTTTTTCGTGCTGCCTGCGGACACGCCCCTGGTCCGCCCGGCCACCTGCCACGCCGTGGCCGCCGCCCTGGCGGCGGGCGACGCGGACTGGGCCGTGCCGTACTTCGCGGGCCGGCGCGGGCATCCGCCCGTGATCCGCGCCCGGTTCATCCCGGCCATCCTGGGCCACGACGGTGGCGGGGGCCTGCGCGCGGTGCTGGAGGCGCCGGGGGTGGCCGTGGCCGAGGTCCCCGTGCCCGACGCCGCCGTGCTCATGGACCTGGACGAACCCGGGGACTACCAGCAGGCCGTGGCCCTGGCCGCGCGGCGCCACGTGCCCCTGCCCGGGGAAGTGGACATGCTCTGGGCCCTGGCGGGCACCCCCGAGGCCACCCGGGCCCATTGCCGCGCCGTGGGCCGGGCTGCCGCCACCCTGGCCCGGGCCCTCAACGCGCGCCTGGGCACCCCGGAGCGCCCGGAGCCGCTGGACCCGGCCCTGGCCGAGGCCGGGGGTCTGCTGCACGACCTGGCCAAGGGCCAGAAGCGCCACGAGGCCGAGGGCGGGCGGCTGCTGGCGGCCTGGGGCTTCGCGGCCCTGGCGCCCCTGGTGGCGGCCCACCGCGACCTGGAGCTGGCGCCCGGGGCCGCGATCCGGGAGCGCGAGCTGGTTTTCCTGGCCGACAAGCTCGTGCGCGGGCAGGAGCCCGTGTCCGTGGCCCGGCGCTACGACGAAAAAATCGCCCAGTGGGGCCACGAGCCCGAGGTGCGCCGCAAGATCGAGGCCCGCAAGGCGCGGGCCCTGGCCGTGGCGGCCCGGGTGCGCGAACTGCTGGGCCCTGGCGCCCCGGAATTGCTGGATATCGTGCGCGGGGGGCGGCCATGATCGTGCTCGTGCGCCACGCCGAGGCCCAGGGCGGCCAGGGCCGCTTCATCGGCCGCACGGACCTGCCCCTGTCCGCCACCGGGCGGGCCCAGGCGCAGGAGCTGGCCCAGGCCCTGGCCGGAGCGGAGTTGCGCGCCGTGGCCGCCAGCCCCCTGGCCCGCGCGCGCGACACGGCCCGGCCCCTGGCCGAGGCCCTGGGCCTGCCCGTGGACACGCTGCCCGGGCTGGCGGAAATAGACCTGGGCGCTTGGGAGGGCCAGCCCCGCGAGGCCGTGCGCGCCGCCGACCCGGCGGCCTATGCCGCCCGGGGCCGCGATTTCGCGCAGTTCCGGCCCCCGGGGGGCGAGAGCTTCGCCCAGGTCCAGGCCCGGGCGCTGGTGGCCCTGGACGCCCTGGCCCGGGGCCCGCTGCCCGTGGTGGCCGTGACCCACGCGGGGGTTGTCCGCGCCGTGCTCTGCCACGCCCTGGGCATGCCCCTGGGCAACCTCTTCCGCCTGGACCCGGCCCACGCCCGCTGCACGCTGCTGGCCCCGGGGCCCCAGGGGCTTGTCGTGCGCGGGTTCAACCTGCCTGCGCAGCAGCTTCCCCCGCTTTTGCGGGCCGCAGACCGCGCAGGGGGGCCCCGGGCGTGAAGCGCCGCGCGGCCCGCGCAGGGGCGGTTTTTCCTTGGCCTGCGGGGGCGGGGATGGTAGGCAGGGCCGGAGCCCCGCCCCGCAGGCGCAATCGCTGGGAGCGGCGGGGCGCGCGTGAATCTCCGTGGCCGGGCGCCAGCCCGCGCCGTTGTTGCCGACCCGAGGTGTGCCCCCCCGATGACCGGACCCCGAGCCCTGCGGACGCTGCTGCCCGCCCTGGCCGTGCTGGCCGCGCTGCTGGCCCCGGCCCCCCAGGCTGCGGCCCATCCCCATGTTTTCATGGACAATATGGCGACCTTCGTCTTCGACGACCAGGGGCTGGCCGGGTTCCGCCTGTCGTGGCTGTTCGACGACATGTTCGGCGCCACCGTCATCGAGGACTACGACCGCGACGGCGACGGGGACTTCAGCCCCGGCGAGCTGGCCGTGCTCAAGGCCGAGGTCTTCGACTACCTGAGCAATTCCGACTGGTTCACCTTCGTGGAGATCGACGGCGTGGCGCGCCGGACCACGGAGGTGCGCGACTTTTCCGCGCGCATCAGCGCCGGGCGGCTGCTCTACGAGTTCTTCGTGCCGTGCCCGGTGCCCGCCGGGGCCGGGGAGCGCCGGGTGCTGCTCTCGGTGCACGACCCGGAATACTACGCCGACGTGTATTCCCCCGAGGACAAGGCCCCGGAGCTGGAGAACGCGGAGGCCTTCGAGGTGCAAACCTCCGTGAGTCTGAACCCCGAGCGGACCTATTCGCCCTTCCAGGCCTGGCTGCCGGAAATCCACCTCAGCTTCAGGCGGCGCTAGGATGCGGCTGGTTGTTTGCGTCATGCTGTGGGCCCTGGCCCTGGCGCCGGGGCTGCTCGTGCCCGGGGCCCAGGCCCGGACTCAGGCCGCGAGCCCGTTTGCCGGGGCCCAGGAGCCCGGCAGCGCCCTGAATATCGCCCCGGAATCGGCCCCGGAGGCTGCCCCGGACGCGGTCTCCGAAGTTGTTTCTGATGTCGGCCCGGGCGCTGCCCCGGAGGTCGCCCCCGAGGTTGTCCCGGACGCGCCGCGCCCCCGGGCCGTGAATCCTTTTACCGGCGCCACCCGGCCCGGTGCGGCCCCGGCTCCGGCGCGCGTTTTCGATGCTCCGGGCGAGGCGGGCCCGGGGAGCGGGCTGCTGGCGGCCCTGGCCCGGACCCAGCGCGAGCTGCGCCAGGGCCTGTCGGAGCGCGTGCGCGCGCTGCGCGACGGCGGCTCGGCCTCGGGGCTCGCGGTCTTCCTGGCCCTGGCTTTTGCCTACGGGGCCCTGCACGCCGCCGGGCCCGGGCACGGCAAGGCCGTGGCCGTGTCCTACGTGCTGGCGCGGGGCGAGGGCCCGGGGCGCGCGGCGCTGCTGGGGGCCGTCATGGGCACGGCCCATGCGGCCAGCGCCGTGGCCCTCGTCCTCGGGTTGTATCTGATCCTGGAGCGTTCGCTCATGGCCCGCTTCACGGCCCAGGGCCTCTGGCTGGAGCGCGCCAGCTACGCCCTGGTCTGCGCCATCGCCGTGTGGCTGCTGGCCCGCGCCGTGCGCGGCCAGGGGGCGGAGCAGGGTGCCCGGGGCGCGGCGCACCGGGGCCTGTGGGCCACGGGGCTGGCCACGGGCCTTGTGCCCTGTCCGGGCGCGGCCATCGTGCTGCTCTTCGCCCTGGCCCTGGGCGCGCCGGGCATCGGCCTGGGCGCCGTGGCCGCCATGGCCCTGGGCATGGGCGCGACCATCGCCACGGCGGCCGCCCTGGCCGCCCTGTGCCGCCAGCGCGTCACGGCCCTGGCCGCCACGCGCCCCCGCCGCGCCGCCATCCTGGACCGCGCCCTCTCCATCCTCGGCGCCCTGGCCGCCCTGACCCTGGGCGCCACGCTGCTGGCCGGAAGCCTGGGGTAGGTGCGGGGAGGTCCGAAGGCGCAAGGGCGCGGAACCGCAATGGTGCTTCGCTTTGCCGCCTGGAGCCAGCTTCCCTGGGCGCCGGAACCGGGGAAAGGCCGGTTTCACGCATGCGAACGAGCAGGCGCCCCGCAGTCCTTGGACTGCGGGGCGCCTGTTTTCATTGCATCCGGGCGGGGCCGGGCGGGTCAGTCGATTTTCTCGAAGAATTCCTTTTCCGCGCCGCACTTGGGGCAGACCCAGTCGTCGGGCAGTTTTTCCCAGGGGGTGCCGGGCTGGATGCCGGTTTCCAGGTCGCCTTCGGCGGGGTCGTAGATGTAGCCGCAGGGGCATTCCCAACGTTCCATGGCCATGATGTTTCTCCCTTGTTCGGGTTGCGGGGGGTCGGGGTCGGGGTATTCGAGGCCAGTCTAGCCCAGGCGGAAGGAAAAGGGAACTCCCGGAGCGCATTCGGGCGTTGCGCAGCGGCGCGCGGGCTGCCGTGGCCATGGTGCGGAAGTGGCGGAAGCGTTCAGCCTCCGGGCCGCCCGCGTTGTCTACCCGAAAGAACCGCCCGCGCCGCTACCTGCGGGACCTCCGCGCCAGTCTCCCCGAAGGGGGCTTCCGTGCCCATCTACCCGAAGGGGCCGCCCGGGGCCGGGGCGGCGCCGGGGGTGGCGAAGCCGGGGATCTCCTGGGTCTGGCCGGGCAGCACGTGGGCCAGGGCCCACAGGCTGTAGGTCGCGCGGTCGCGGCGCACGCGCACCGAGCCGAAGCCCGCCACCGTCAGCGCGCGGTGCAGCAGGGCGTCGGTGAAGCCGCATTTGTGCAGCATGAACAGGTTGCCGCCCGCCAGGGAGCGGTGGTGGCCGTAGAGGATGTCCAGGGCCGTCACCGGGCCCAGGGGCGAGGTGTAGAGCACCTTGGTGGCCTGCCCGGCGGCGATGACCTCGGCCACCGTCTGCACGTCGGGCAGGGTGACCAGCGCCAGGCCGTCGTCCTTGAGCACGCGGCGGAATTCGGCCAGGGCCACGGGCACCTCGTGGGGGAAGAGGTGCTCCAGGTTGTGCGAGGAGTAGACCGCGTCCATGCTGGCGCTGTCCACCACGCCCATGTCCGTCAACGAGGCCACGAAGTCCGGGCGGGCGTCGGGGTTGAGGTCCAGGCGCAGCTCCTGCCAGCCCGGGGCGCGGAACAGGGCGTGCAGGCGGCCCGGCTTCTGCACGCCGCAGCCCACGTGCAGCACGGTGCGGGTGGCGGCGGGTTCGGCGTTGGCGGGGCGGGCAGGGCGGGCGGTGCGGGCGGTCATGGGGTCTCCTTGGGCAGGGTGCGCTGGGGCGCGGCGCCGGGCGCCGACCGGGGCAGGGTAGATGCGCGGGCGGTGCGGTGTCAACGGCCTGGGCGGGCCGTCCCGCCGGGGCTTTACCCGGGCCGGGCCCTGGCCTATCCTGCGGCCCGGAGGGCCCCGCCATGAGCCAGGACAAGAACCGCGCCATGCACACCGCCGAGCACGTGCTCAACCAGACCATGGTCCGCCTGGTGGGCTGCGGACGCGCCTTCAGCACGCATATCAACCCCGGCAAGTCCAAGTGCGACTACCGCGTGCCCGGCCCGCTGGCCCCGGAGCAGGCCCGGGCCGTGGAGGACGCCGTGAACGCCGTGCTGGCGCAGCACCTGCCCGTGACCGAGGAGCTGATGCCCCGCGAAGAGGCCGCGCGGCTCTTCGACCTCGCCCGGCTGCCCCCGGACGCCGGGCAGACCCTGCGCATCGTGCGCGTGGGCGACTACGACGCCTGCCCGTGCATCGGCGAGCATGTGGCCAACACGGCGCAGATCGGCACCTTCCGGATCGTTTCCCACAGCTTCGAGGACGGGGTGCTGCGCGTGCGCTTCCGGCTGGGGTAGGGCGCACGCCCGCAATTCCTTGCGCCCGCAATGGACCGCGCGCCAGCCCTGGGCTAGAATGCCTTCGACCTGGGGCCGGGTCCGGTGCCGTGGCACACCCCGGGACGCCGCGCCCGGAAGGAGGGTGGAGACGATGGCGCTTTTTTCCAAACTGCGCGACCCTGTGAGCGGGCTGACGCACCTGGCCGGAGCCGTGCTGGCCGTGGTCGGGCTGGTGCTGCTGGTGGCGGAGGCGGCGTCCCCGGCCAAGCCCTGGCACCTGGTGGCCTTTTCCGTGTTCGGGGCCACGGCCATCGGCCTGTACGTGGCCAGCACCTGCTACCACCTGATCCCCTACGACGCAAAGCGCACCGCGCGCCTGCGCAAGTGGGATCACATCATGATCTTTTTCCTCATCGCAGGCACATACACGCCCATCTGCCTCATCCCGCTGCGCGGGCCGTGGGGCTGGAGCCTGTTCGGCGTGGTCTGGGGGCTGGCGGTGGCCGGGCTGGTGCTCAAGCTGTTCTGGATGCAGGCTCCGCGCTGGCTGTCCACCGGCACCTACGTGCTCATGGGCTGGCTGGTGGTGGTGGGCGTGTATCCGCTGGTGCGCGCCATGCAGCCCGGCGCCCTGGCCTGGCTGCTGGCCGGGGGCCTGTTCTACACGGCGGGCGGGGTGATCTACGCCCTCAAGCGCCCCGACCCCTGGCCTGCGCGCTTCGGCTTCCACGAGATATTCCACATCCTGGTCATGCTCGGCACCTTCTCGCACTTCTGGGTCATGTACCGCTATGTGACGACGATGGGCTGAGGGCACGAGGCGCCGCATCCTCCCGGGGAACCGGAACCGGGCATCGTCACGGAGCGTTGGTCAGGGCTCCGATGGCCGCCATGAGTTCGGAGAAGTACGGATTCCAGGTCAAACGCGCGTGGTATTTGTCTGGTTCGACATGCCCATAGGCGGAAAACCAGACATTTTCCCGTTTCAAGTCAACGGACGCCGTGCTCTGGCCGTTTTCCAGCATCAGCAGGCGACCTGCCCGGCCGTAGTAAGGATTGTCGGGAGCAAACAGGACGCACATATGGGAGAAGCTGCTGATGCGCTCGGCGGCAATGCGCCCCGGCCTGACAACGACGCGGGGGGGCGCAGTCCGCAGTGGGGTTCCGTACCAGATGAACCGGCTTTCCGGATTGGTGAAATGTGCCTCGAACAGGGACAGCACGCCAGCGGGATCAATGACGCTGTCCGCATCGCTCATCACGATGAGCGCGGGCCCGGGGAAGCCGCGCTCCCGCAACAGCCTGCGAACCTCCACGGTGCTCTTGTAATAAAGCGCTGCGGCGTTGGCCGTCAGCGATTCGTAGCGCATGTAGTTCCCGGTCGGCTCGTCGATGTCCAGCCAGTCCATGAAGATGCTGGCCACCGGAGCAAGGGGCAGCCTCTTGCTCCGGGGCACGAATCCGGGCGAAAAGAGCACCAGGCCGGAAACGGAGCCCGAACGGATGGCGTGGGCCGTCACCAAATTTGCCCCGGTGGAGAAGCCCCCAAGCCAGACCTCGTCCACCTCGGCCTCCAGCAGGCGGACCTGATGCCCCACCGCCGCCCGCCAATCGTCGATGTCTGGGAGCATCAAATCCGCCGGCCGCGAGCCGTGCCCCGGCAGCAGCATGGCCCGGACGAGGAACCCCTGGCGCGCCAGGGCCTGGGCCACGTCCGCGAAACATCCTGGCGAATCGCCCAGGCCATGTACCAGCAGAATGCCGCGTCGGGGGGCACCCGCAGAGGCCGGACGCAACTCGAAGGGCGTGTTTGCCGCGATCTCCGCCGCCCGGTCCTCCGTCAGGAAGTGCCGGTTGGCCTCGATCCAGTTCCGCGTTTCAGCGGTATACTCGCTGAAGCTGGGCTGGTCGCAGCGGGGAAGGGTGCCCGAAGGCCTGTACAACGGCCCCGACGGAGCCTGGGTACACGCGCCCAGCAGCAGGGCGAGAAGCAGGGCGGGCGCAGGCAAGTACATCTTCATGTTCATGGTACGTCTTTCCTCAGTATCGCGCTGCTTCATTGCGCATGCAGATCGTGATGGTCAACCCCAGTGCGGCGGCCAGCGCGCCCATCAGGAAGACCACGGGATAGCCGTGGGCGTCGGCTAGCCACCCGGCAACGGGCGCAGAAAAGGCATAGGCCACATCCTGGAAGGCCGCAAATCCACCGAAGGCGGTGCCTCGCAACTCGGGCGGTACGCGCCGGACGACCTCCACACCCATGGCCGGAAAGACCATGGAGCAGCCAAGGCCGGTCAGCAAGGCCCCGGCCAGGGCTGTGGAGACATCCGTGCCCAGCCACAGGAGGCTTTGACCGAGCAATTCCACGGCCAGGGAGCAGGAGGCCAGGCGCACTCCGCCGATTTTGTCCGGCAAAGCGCCGAAGAGAAGGCGGCACAGCACGAATCCGGAACCGAAGCAGGTCAGTCCCCATCCCGCATGGGGCCAGCCCCTGCTTTTGAAATGCAGGGAGATGAACGCCCCGAGCACGGCGAAACCGACGCCCTGGAGGCAGACCACGGCGCCCTGCCGCCAGATCACGCGAACGACCCACAGGAAGGATTTTTCAGTGGCCGCGTTCCGCTGCGCGGCAGCATCCCGAACGCCGAGGAGCAAAGAGCCCCCGAGGAGCGGCAGGAGGAGGGACAGGCACATCAGGGTGCCAAAGCCGTGGCGTTCATAGACCTCCAACCCAAGCGGCCCTCCCACGGCAAACGCTCCATACATCGCCATTCCGACGGCGGAAAGAATCCTTCCCGAGTGTCGGGGGCCGATTAAAGAGATGTGCCAACTCGTCATGCCCACGAGGGCCATGCTTTCACCCACGCCGAGCACCAGCCGCCCGCACAGGAGCAGCGCGTAGGACAGTGAACCGGGCAGCCAGTCGCCCGAGGACAGCAGGCAGATCCCGGCAGCGGCCATGTACAGCAGCAGCCCCCACATGGCGCAGCCTTTCGGGCTGCGCGCGTCGGCAAAGTATCCGGCATACCCCCGGGAGAGAATGGTGGACACGAAGGCGACACCCACGGCAAGGCCGCCCAGCCAGTTTGCCAACCCGAGCGTGCCGCCCACGTGCATGGAGACGACGGGCAGCGCCACGGCGACGGAAAGATAGGAAAAGAAGATGGCAACGCCCATTCTGAGCAGGCGCCGCCGCAGGGTGACATCCTCGGTATCCATTGGTCCTCCCTGGGTTTTGTCCACCTGGACCGGGAGGGCGTAAAAAAACGCACCCCCTGCCCAAGGCTGGACAGGTCGGTGCGTTGGATACCGTTAACGCTTACGGCGCGGGCGCACGGCGCCCCCACGGATGGAGGATGCTGCGCGCAAGGCATTTTGTCAAGTGTGGGGCAGGCCGGCCCGGAAGGCTTCGCTCCCATCCCCCGAGGGAGCCGCCGCAGAAGGCTCTTGGCCGGGCATCACGAGCGGAGCCGGACCAAGGCCGTGGGTCCGGCAATCATGAACCGCGCGCGCAGCCGAACCCGGCCAGGGGTGAATCCGCCATCCAGAACACACCGACCAGGGCGCTCGAAACCTTCCAACGAGGGAGGCCCAGCGGGTGAGCCAACTTTGCGTTTCTTATCAATGAATTGAGGTTCAACCCGGAGAGTTCACAGCGCCCCGGGAGGTTCTCTCAGGGGTAGACGATCCTCTGGAAAACCGATGCAATCTGCGCTGTGTTTCGCCATGGCGGACGTCTCGTGGGTTTATCATTAAATGCTTGAATTTTATTTGAGAACAAGACAGTCCGCCATGCTTTTGTGCAGTGCCCGCGCTAGTCCAGGAAGGACAGGTTCGCGATCTGGCCCACCGTCCTGCCGTGGGCGAACTCCATCTGCGAGACCGCATCCCGCACCTCATGCTTCTGCTCGGCGGACATGTTCTGTGTCTGATCTCGAAGCACGTTCGTCAGGGCTGTGAGCATGTACAGGCTGAGGGAGTCGTGCGGTCCAAGGTGGTTCTGCTCGATCAGCCCTCTGAGGTTGGCGAACTGGGTGCCCGTCAACTGCTCCCTGAGCAGAGGTCCACGGAATTCATGGTTGTTCGAACCCCGGTCGGAGAAGACCAGCTGCTTGTCGCCGAACTTGGCGATGAACTTTGAGGGATCGGACGGATGGTTCTCGACGCCGGTGAAGTTCGCGCTGCTGTAGTCGCCGTTGTCCAGGTTCTCCGCTATGAACTGCTGCACGCCCGCGTCATCGGACATGCATTGGATGCAGCCTTCCCTGAAAGAGGCCGGGGACGTACCGCCTTCTATTAACTCGTTGTTGTCCACCCGCCAGGAGCGCGCGCCGTCGATGACCTCCTGCGGGCTGGGGCCGAGGTCCGCCTCTTCTTCCTGGGGCTGGACCTCCTGGGCGGGTCCGGCGCCCCGGCCCGTGATCATGCTGCCTATCCGGGCGATGAAATTGCAAAAGCTGCGCGCCAGGTCGGCTATTCCGTGGGCAAAGGCGCTCAGGAGCTGCCCGATGCCCCGCCCCGGGGCGTTGCCCACACGGGCCTGATGGCCGCCAAGTCCTTCCCCCGGGCCTTGCACTCCTCCGGGTTGATCAAGATGGTCAACCTGGGCAACCTGCGGCGCCTGCTGCGCGCCAATACCACCTACTGCCGGCATGATGTCCTCCTTTTTTCCAGGGCAGCAGCAAATATTCTGCCAACCCGTCCGCAACGCTGGAACATTCTGGCCACCTGGGGGGCGTGGCGGCTGGGGCTCCGCGAATAGTATACGATTCAAAGATGTTGCAGGTGCATTCAGCGCTGCGTCCCGTTCGTCCTGGGTGCGCCTTCCGGGAGTGCTCCCCCGCGCACGGGCCCGCCGGGGTACGGGCGCGGTGCCAACGGTGTTGCCGGGCGACCCCGAAGAAGTTCCCGCACCCGGGGCGGGCGGCAAGGCCGCGCATCCGTCGCGGGCAACGGCTCGCGGGGCGCTAGATCCTGATGGCGCTGTCGATGCAGAACGTCTCGCTGACGCTGGAACGCTTCCTGGCCTTGTCGGCACTGGCGGCAACAAGGCCGTCGAAGGTGGCGATCCACTGCGACCGCGTGTTGAGGTAGCGCTCCACCATGGCGCGAAAGTCCTCGTAGACGGTCTTGTCCGGTTCGACCTTGAAGAAGAGAATGACCTCGTCGGTGCGCTCGTCGATGGAAAAGACGGCTCCGCCCGTGTCCTTTCCGTACAGGTTCGCTTGCAGCAGGGCCTTGCAGATGCCTTCCGTGTCGCCCGGCTGCAGCCTGCCCAGGGAGGAAGAGACGAACAGTGCGTTGATGGTTTCCGCAAACTCGAACTCGACCTCGAACTTCTCGTCGATGATCAGGCTTGCGACATGGTGTTCGTTCAGTTTCAGGGTCAGGCCGAATTCCTGACCGATGGATTGCACCAGGGTTGCAGCGTCCATTTCTTTTTTGGCTCCTCTTGGAGAGTGTCGTGCTGGGCCAGGGAGGGGGGGCACGATGCAGCGCCACCAGCGTGCGCATGAGGCGTGCAACTATCCGACAAGTATCCTGGAATGTCCAGCCGCGGGGTGCGTTCCCCGGACTTCGCCATCAAATTGTCCGCCACGGAATGGTTGCCTGCGCAACTGTGGAGGTGCCGCTCAGGAACGCAGTGGCGCAGTTGTTGTTCCCGCGCGAGGGGAGGAGGGCGGTCACTGCGCAGGCCTGTGCGTCCATCCGGCGGCATGTCGCGCGGCATTTGGCCCCTGCGTCGAGGCGGCATGTGCATGTACGGGCGTCTCGTTGTCCGCGACAGTCAGCCTGTTTCGTCTGGCTCCGCAATGGTCGCAAGCAGGGCATGGACGGCTTCTTCCGTCCGCTCAAGGCAGGTGAATGCCTCCATCTTCCATTGGTCCAGCGGCATCTCAGGGAGCGTGTCGTCAAGGCCGCCCAGCAAGTCCACGTCCAGGCAACGGACTTTGGCGTGGCATGACAGCACCTGCGCGCGCAATCCGGGCGGCCCTTCGTTCTCGAAGGCCAGGCGCGTGCCAGCCCAGCTTCCGCCGGGCGCGGCCTCATGCCCGTTGGCCAGCAGCCACGCGCTCATGGCCCACAGCAACGCGGAGCCGAGCTCTTGGGCGACCCAGTTCACCGCCTCGCTGGTTTCCAGGTGGCGGCGTGCATCACGCAAGCCCTGGCGGGCGGCGTTCGCGCAGTCGGAGGCCTGCATGCGTCATCCTTCAACGGGCGTCGTCGTCCGCGCCCGGCGCATCCTCGCCCTGGACGACGGGCTTGCCGTCCTGCCAGGTCACGGCATACTGGCCCAGACGCCGTTTTTTATCCAACACCTTGCCGACGGCCTGACGCAGCGCATCCAATTGTTCTTGTCCTTCCGGCGATGGGCTGTTCATTGTTCTGGTGCTCATTGTTTCGCCTCCTCAACCAGAAGCTGATAGGATTCGTCATCCATGATCGCGCGTTCATGGCCACGCTGCTCGAAGACCAGCACCGGGCTGCATCCGCCATTCATGAAGCAGGTGCAGTGTGCGACACGGTGGCTGAAGTCGTGCAGCAGATGGCGCAGGCTGCGCGGGAAACGCCGCCTGATATCCGCCAGCGGGATGTTGTGCCCGCCGTGGGCGACCCGCTCGGCCACCCGCAGTCTGGACATTTCGACGCTCGGCAGTGCCAGGTAGATCAGGTTCACGCGCCAGCCGCTGGCGCGCAGCTGCTCGACCAGCCGCAGGGAGGCGCGCCCCGCCAGGGTGGTTTCGTAGGCGAAGTTCTCGCGGGCGGCGCTGCGGTCCTTGATTCCCTGCAAAAAGAGGCGGCTGGCGGCCATGAGCTCCCGCTCCGAGTCAAGCGGCGAGAGCCCGGCGGCGATCAGGTCGGCATTGATGAAGCGGGTGCAGCCCGCCACCCGGGGCAGGTATTCCAGCGCGAATGTTGTTTTGCCCGCGCCGTTTGGTCCGGCGATGATCCAGCAGGTAGGCATCTGGCTACCTCCATCTTATATTAATGCGTCTCCACAGGGCGGGTACCGAGAATCATTTTTTCGATTTCTTTTTCAGCATTCCTTTTCAGGCTCATTGCCTCTTCCCTGGTACGCCTGCTCTCGGTTCTTGCCTCTTGAACTACCTTGATAAGCATTTCTTGCTCGGGAAGTGGCGGGAGCGGTAGTTCCACATTGAACACATCTTCATTGCCGATGGCATGATTTCCTACGGCCGTTCTGGCGTTTGCTTCGATCTGGGGACGAGCGATGCTACTGCTCAAAATGTATTCAAGGTATTCCGGAAGTACGTTGGCCTTGCATCGAACGCGCATTAGCTTGTCTGGGAATATAAGATCGGGATAATCCTTATCCAGGATGGCTGGACGCCCAACATAGGCAAGAGTTCCGTTGGTCCGACACATGAGAATGTCGCCCTTGCAAAGATCGAAGTTCTCCCGAAACTGCTTTTTGTCAGAAATGAATTTTGCTTCCAAAGGCAGGAAGTGCCCACTTGTGACGGCGCTGAGTTTTAGCACCTTGAGTGTTGTCAGTTTGCTGCTTGGGCTGGCCGAACACCCATGTTTTACCTCTGCTATGCACTCACGCCCACTTACCACGGGATAGATACCCTTGCTCAGGTCTGGCGTCTGCCCCAATAGATAAGTGGCTCGTTGGTTCCATTTGGTCAGCTCCGCCCAATTGGTAACCATGACCTTTGGCATGGCTATTCGCTTCTTCTTTTTAAGTCTAACCGCTCCCAATACTTGCTTTTCCAATTCATCGGGCAATTGGTCGGCTTGGACTAGCAGAGTGTTGGCTTCGGTTTGCGCCGCCTCCCAATGGGTCACAATCTTCTGCTGAATCGGCAGCGGCGGGATGGGGATTTTTACCCCCTCAAGCTGGGTTGGTTGAATCCGTTTTCGGCCCGATGCGCCGCTGATCATCGAATTCAATAGCTTCTTGTGGGGCGGTGTACGGTTTTCTTGGACACCGAATTGGGAGTAAGAGATCCCCAGGAGGTGTTCGATGACGAAGGATGGAATGAGGGGCAGAGGAGCCTCCTCCCCGGTGGAGGGAGGCCATAGGCCGACCGGAACCGGGGATGAGGCACGCAAGCCGCCCAAGAGGTTCTGGGCCAAGCACAAGACCGAGGCTGTGCTCAGGCTACTGCGTGGTGAGGACATCGAGATTTTGAGCCGTGAACTTGGCGTGACCGCCGCCGCCCTGACCCGCTGGCGGGATCAATTCCTTGCTGGCGGTGCCGAGGGGCTCAAGAAGCGCTCACCCAAGGAC
>NZ_JAEX01000024.1 GCF_000519125.1 Desulfocurvus vexinensis DSM 17965 | reverse complement strand
CGTACCCGAGGGGTTCTATTACGTGGAGGTCACCGCGCCGGGATACATCGCCTGGCATGGCTGGGTGAATGCCGACCCCAACACCTCCGGCGACATCCAGATCGTTCTCTCGCCCGAGCTCGACGGCCAGGTCGCCCGCATCGTGTTGCAGTGGGGCCTGAATCCCCGGGACCTCGATTCCCATCTCACCGGACCGACGCCATCCGGCGGCAGGTTCCATGTGTTCTATTCCCACACCATCGAAAACGAGGCGGCGGAATTGGACGTGGACGACACCAGTTCCTACGGGCCGGAGACCATCACCATCCATCGGCTCATCCCCGGCGTCTACCGCTACGCGGTCCACGACTACACCAACCGCAACGCCAATCCGAGCACCGGCCTGGCGCAGTCTGGAGCATCGGTGAAGGTGTTCTTGAACGATGGCCGTGAGCAGACCTTCAACGTTCCCAACGCCCCCGGCACGGTCTGGACCGTGTTCGAAATCGACGGCGCGACCGGAACAGTGACGGCGGTCAACGCCATGAGCTATCAATCCCAACCCGCCAATGTCGGCATGTAATGGAGGTTATCCATGATTTCCGAAGAACCCGCCGACTTGCAGGCCACCATCGAACAGACCGATTCCGGCGAGCAGCAGTATGTGCTGCGGGCGCTCTGCGATCACCTGTCCGGCATCCGTGAGGAGCTTTCCGGCATCCGCACGCTGCTGGAGGCCAGTCACGCCGCCTCGGAGGCGATGCGTGGCCAGGCCCAGGCCTATCTGGAAGCACAGCAGGCCAGGACGCAAGAGTATCTGGATCAGGTACAGGTCGAGCCGGAGCCCGATTTCTATCCCTTCGTCGAACTGCCTGCGGGCACCGAACCCCGGGATCTGCCGGACGGCAACCGGCTCTTCACCTTGCCCGACGGCATGATCCTGCGGACCACTGACGATCAGCGAATCTGCGTCATCGACGCCGGGGAACAGCAGGTCGTCACCCCCGGACCCGGCACGGCTGTCGAGGTCGCCCCGGGACGCCTTTACACCCTGGTCGAGTCCTATCTGAGCGCGACCCAGGAGGCAGCCGGTATCAGCGGACTGCCCGCCGGGATCGATCCGACCGCCATGGGCGCGGAACGCTTCGCGGTGGATCTACCCGAGGGCACCCGTCTCGACGTCGATCACCGGGAGCGGTTCATCACCCTGATCAACCCGGCCGGACCTATCGACATTATCGGTATCGGCCGCATCGAGGGCATCGGCGAAACCATCGCCGTCCGTCTGCTTTCCGGCGGAGCCAAGGGATTCCAGTGCGGCCAGTCCGGCCACGGCGGACTGATCGAGGCGGACGGAACCATCCATCTTGGACTCAAGAGCGGACTGGACCTGGTGGTCCGATTCCAGGGAGAAGCCGTCGATGACGGCGCACCGGAAAATGGCTGCTCGGGACAGTGCGGCATCGACTGCGAGGAGCGTACCTGATGAGCTACGACTTTCTCGGCAAGGGGCTGCGTTACCCGTTCCGGTTTCAGTCGGTATCCGGCGGCACTCAGGTCTCGACCGCCACCTCGCGGGAGCACGAACATATCCGCGAAAGCATCCTGCAGATCCTCGGCACCCGAATCGGCGAACGGTTCATGAATCCGGAGTTCGGCTCCAGGCTGAAGGATCTGGTGTTCGAACAGAACGACGAGGTGCTCAAGGGCCTGCTGCGCCATTACGTGATCGACGCCATCAAGCGCTGGGAAAAGCGGGTGATCATCACGGAGGTGCGCTTCGACGACGGGCCGCTGAACATCGACGCCAACCTGCTGCTGGTGCATATCGCCTACCGGGTGATCCAGAGCCAGGTGGACGGCAACCTGGTCTATCCCTTCTACAGAGAAGACCCGAACAATCCCGCGCCCAGCTATCCCCAGCCGGAGCCCGAGCCTGAACCGCCGCCGGTGCGCAGCGTGCGCCTGTCGCCGGACGTGCGCTCGCTGTTCAATCTGCTCTGGTTCGACGCGGCCGAGCTGAGCCCCGATCCGGACGACTCCTTGATCTGGCCAGCGGGAGAATACGAAGTCGCCTACATCGAGGGAGCCTTTCAAGACCGTAACGGCAAGTGGATCGTCAGCGATCCGGGTGACAACCACGGCCATTACCTGGTCTTCGAGGGAGCACCCGAAACGGAAACGCCCCAGAGCGAGCATGCCCTCTATCTGGCCGCGAGCGGTCTGGGCTTCGACACCCAGAGTCAGGCGGAAGACAACGCCACTGGCACCGCTCACCGGATCACCACGTCGGAGCCTGGCCGCATCGGCCTGTTCTATTTCGAGGGCAAGAAGGAATCCCACTACCTCAACAACACCTCCGGGCAACCCAATCCCGTCTGGCAATTGCGCGGCCCGCTCTGAGGCATCCCGCCTCCGACACATCCAGGCCCCTTCCGGTAAGTAACCGGCGTGGCGAGAGCATCAGGCGCTCTCGCATAACCGCCGAAAACCGGAGAGACCATGGGCCGCGCAAGCATCGGATATATCAACAAGGATTACGAATCGATCCGCCAGGAGCTGCTGGCGAAGATCCCGCAGCTCACCGACCGCTGGACCGATTTCAACCACTCCGATCTCGGCGTCGTCCTGCTCGATCTGTTCTGCGGCGTGGGCGACATGCTGGCCTACTACCTGGACGCCCAGGCGGCGGAGGCTTTCCTGCCCACGGCCCGCCAGCGGCAGAACGTCATCAACCTCTGCAAGCTCATCGGCTACCGGCTGGATTCGCCGGTGGCCTCCACCACCACGCTGCGTTTTCGGCTCTCCGCTCCGCTTGGCAAGGACCTGACCATTCCGGCGGGGACGGCCTGCCGCGCCTTGCTGAATGACGGCGAGGCGGATTTCGAGACGGTCGAGGACGGCCTGATCCCGCGAGGCGTGCTCTCTGCGGACATCCCGGCCCGGCAAGGCGTGCGTCGCACCGAGACCTTCACGTCGACGGGCCTGCCATTCCAGCGCATCCGCCTGACCGGCGACGTCATCGCCCAGGGCACCATCACCGTTACGGTGGGGGACGACGCCTGGAGCGAGGTCGATCATTTTCAGGACAGCCTGGCCGACAGCCGCCATTTCATGGCCGACCTGGATGCGTTCGACATCTCTACCCTGATTTTCGGCGACGGGCAAAGTGGCGCTGTACCCGCTCAGGGAAGCGCCATCACCGTCAGCTATCTGCAGACCATCGGAGACCAGGGCAATCTCGGCCCGAACCGGATCACCCAACTGCTGAGCCCGGTCTACCTCGACGGCGGCCAGGTTTCCCTGACCGTCACCAACCCGGTTCCCGCCACCGGCGGCGCTTCGCGGGAAACCCTCGAACACGCCCGCCGACAGGCACCGGCGGAGTTGCGCAGTCTCTGGAAGGCCGTCACCCTGGAGGATTACCAGGCCCTCGCCGAGGGTTACCCCGGCGTCGCCAAGGCCAAGGTGCTCGACACCAATGCCTGTCAGAACATCCGCTATTACAACGTCCAACTGGCCATCGCCCCCAATGGCGGCGGCATGCCCTCGGCGCTGCTCAAGCGGGACCTCGCGGAGTTTCTCGAGCGCCGCAAGGTCATCACGGTTGAGATCAATCTGTTCGATCCGATCTACCGCCCCGTTTCCATCGACGCCGAGGTCTACATCTGGCCCGGTGAACCGCTGGAAAACGTGCGCAGCCGCATCGAGGCAGCGCTCACCGATTTCTTTTCCTTCGACGAGGTCTCCTTCGGTCAGACCATTCACTTCTCCGACCTGGTGGCCCTGATCGACGGCGTGCGCGGGGTCAGCCACATGCATCTCTACGCGCCGCAGCAGGACATCGAGCTGCGCCATGGCGAAATCCCGGTTCTCGGCAGCGTCAACCTCGATCTGCGGAGGGCCGGTTGATGTCGGATTGGTTCAAAGACAATCTGCTCGGCCTGCTGCCGCCGCTTTACGAGCACAACGACGAGGCCGGTGACCTGCGCACCTTTCTGAGCCTTCCCGCCGGAACGCTCGACGAGTTCAAGCAGGCTATCGACGACTTCCCGACCATCTTCGACGTCGATCATTGCGACGAGCGCTTTCTGCCGCTGCTGGCGAGACTGGTTGGCCTCGAAGTGGACGGAACCTGTTCGCCGGACTGCCAGCGCCGCCGCGTGCGGGAGGCGGTCGAAATCTATCGCCGCAAGGGCACCATCCCGGCCATCGAACGCGACTTTGACGCGCTCGGTTGGCAGGGGGAACTGCAGGAGACCTTCCGCTCGGCTCTGCGTCTCAATGCCCGTTCCCGACTCAGCAGCGCCAAGCTGCCCGGGCTGGTGTTCAGCCTTGGCGTGTTTCGTGTGCTGTGCCTCAACCAGACCGAAGGGCTGCGCGACGCCCTGGTGTTTCACCACCCGGCGGGTACGCGCTGTTTCTGGCTCCAGTTCCTCCTGGAATGGATCGAAGGCGGCGCGATGCTCGACTTCGGGCACGCCAACACCGTGCGCAGGATCGTATTGGCATTTCTCGACGAAACCTTCGTCCTCGGACGTTCCTCGCTCGGTTCCTGCCGTCATCTGACCAACAAGCAGAGGGCCTGGGAGCTGCTGCAGCTCACCAGCACCACGGAGATGATCCCGGAGATCGACCGGGCCGCCGTGAAGGTTTCCCGTTTTCACGGCCGCCAGAACCGGATGCGCCTGAACCACAAGGCCCTCAACGACTGGCGGCTGCCGTACACCCGCGTGGGCGAGGATCGGGTTTCCTTCTGCACGCCCATCTATACCGGCCGCGATTTCGAAGGCGATGTGCTGGAAAGCGGCTTCGGGCTGGGTGAGAGCCATCTCAACCGCAAGCCGCTGACCCATGGCGAGACCGCGCTGCGCTACTGCTTCCGGCAGAAGGATTTCTTTTTCGACACGCAGGCGGAACCGGTCGAGCGGGCGGAGGCCAAGTACGACCTGCGCCTGCCCTTGGAATCCCGGCACCGCCTCTGCTTTCAGCTTGGCCGCGCCAGGCTCAACGAAGGTCTCGATCTCACCGCCAACCAGGGCGGCATCAGCAATCTGCTGCTCGCCTCCACCGCTGGCTGCGACGCGGACGTCACCCTGGCCGTCGACCGGATCGACCGATGGCGGCGGAGAGGGCCTGTGTTCCGGCTCAACGCGAACACCCTGAACACCCGGTATCTGAGCAATGCGAATCTGACCGGCGAACGGGCTTCGCTTGAAGTCTACGTGGACACGGGCTCTCTCCAGCGCCATCGGGTTGAGACCATGAAGCTGGGCGCAAGCCCGCTCAACACCACCGGCCTGCGCCTTTCCGTGGATCGGACCCGCCCCATGCGCGTCAGCCGCATGCGCCTCAACCAGGCCGGATTCCGCTGGTCGCGGCCTTCCTACCGTTGGCTGTTCCGTCAGCAGGATCTGCACGCGCCGACGCAGGCCGGGTTCGAGGCCGCCACCAATAATTATCGCGCCACCCAGTGGCCCACCTGAAGGAGAACCCATGGCGATTCATCTCTATCTTGACGAAGGGCTGACTCAGCAGATTTCCGAGGGGGATTTCAGCCGCCCCGAGGCCGAGAGCTACAACGGTACCGACGGCGACATCAAGGATCGGCAACTCTATGTCGCCAACGAGCAGACGGGCCTTGCTTCGGCCATCGACGCGGCGCAGACCTCCATCGCCTTGGCCGAACCGTGCTTTGCCGACGGCGAACTCATCATCATCGACGGCGAGCAGATGCTCGTCGAAAGCGGCGGCGGCACCGCCAATCTCACCGTGCAGCGGGGCGTGGCCAACACTGTTCCGGCCGCGCACGACGTCGGGTCGACCGTCTATTCCGGCTACGACTACACCGGTCTGGTGCTCGATCCCATTGATGAGACCGGCACTGACGAATCGGTCTGGTACCGCCTGGCCCTGACCCAGGCCGGACTCGACACCGCCACTCAGGGCGCACCGCTCAATCTCGGTGACAAGGCCTTCCCGCAGACGCTGTCTTTCTGGCGGCGCTGCACCGTGCTCCCGGGCACGCCGGTGCAAAACAAACTCGACATCAAACTGCGCCTGACCGGCACGGAAAACCCGATTCTCTAAGGAGGCCGCCATGGCATACCACAGCATTCAAGGACTCGCCCACGGTCGGCTCGACCTGCTCAATCAACTGCGGACCTTTCTGGTGACCACCACCGGCTGGACCCTGCATGACGATCAGTCGGCCGACCCGCAGCCGTATTTCGTCTTCAAGTCTCACGGGGAATCCGGGGCTGAGGACGTCTATCTGCAGTTCCGTATCAGCACCACCTCCGGGCGGATTCACGTCGCCGCATTCCAGTATTGGGACGCGGCCGCCCACACCGGCGTCAACGAGGCTTCGCACACCAGTTACACCTATCTGCGGGTGGAGGACAGCGCCGACTTCATCTTCTGGCTGTTCGCCGACCTGGATCACGTTTTCGTGGTGACCAAGCTCGTCTCTACTTACTACGGCCATTACAGCGGCTTGCTGAAACGGTTCTGGTCCGGGGCCATCGCGCTCACGCAGGCGGCGGTCACCTCCGGAAGCGGCGTGGTGCTTCAGGTCAACGACGCCACCGTGGTCACGCCCGGACAGGACTATGTGATCAAGGACGACGCGGGCATCGAACGCGTGCGGGTCAGCGCCATCGACACCGCCGTCACGCCGAACACCATTACTGTGGAGGCCCTCGTTCGGGATTACGCCTCGGGGGCCAAGATCGGCGAGGACCCGCAGCCGGTCGTCAACAGTTACTACAACGCGCCGGGCACCTTCTACGCCGTGAACAAGTTCGACGGCTGGACTTCCGCGTCCGGCCAGCAGGGTCGTTGCGGTGCGGCCAATGGCGGTCTCCAGGGCGAAACCGATCCGGAGATGCGCTACGGCACCACCATCCTTTTTCCCTGGCTCGCCTCGATGTCCGGTTCCGCTGCCTACCAGGAACTTCGTGGCGAACTCATCGAGATCTTCTCCGTGGGCGGCGGCAACGTCGCCTCGGAAGACACCATTCAAATCGGAACGGACAGCTACCGCGTGTTCAACCTGACCACCGGCGGCTGGTGCGCGGTGAAGGAATAACCCCATGGCAACACATAGCGGAAAGCTCAAACCCATCAGCACGATCACCGGCCAGCGTCGTCCGGAAACGCTTATGTCCATGAACCGGGGCCAGGCGCTCAAGCTCAGCGGGAGGATTCGCCGTGGCCGTGCATAAGGGACAACTGGCATCCATCACCACCCGCAGAGGCACGCGGCTGCCGGAACTGCTCTCCATTGGAGCGGCGCAACCCGGAGCGCTTTTCGAGCTGTTTTCCGGGGCACCTGCTAGGCGCACGGTGATGGTCCGGGGCGACAGCGCAGTGCGGGTCGCCCATCGGCTCTCTGGTGGATCCGACCTCGCGCTTCGCGTGAACAACCGCCTGAACCGGAGCGCCGACCTGTGGCTCGTCGTCCATGGCCGTCTGGGCGTCGATGTTGACGCGGCGGTGCGGGTGACGCGCCCCTGGCTGCGGAGTATCGACACCAGCGTCCGGACATCCGGCGCACACATCAGCCGCTCCGACACCGTTCAGCGCATCGCGATCCCGGCCGGGCTGCTGGCCGACACGCGCCAGATCCTGTTCGCGGTGCTCATCGATCAAGACCACGAAATTCAGACCTAAAGGAGAACAGCAATGGCACTGGGACTCATCGTCAAAACCGGCCGGATACTGACGGCCAAACTCCTCCTCGGCCAGGCCGTGGACGGCATCACCCACTGCGCCATCGGCGACGGGGATGCCAGTTTTAGCGACCCGCAGAATCCGCCCGCGCCGGACATCGGTCAGACCGGGCTCAGAAACGAACGCGCCCGCAAGCGCTACTACAAGCGGACCTTCCTCAAGGAGGACGCCGAAGGGGCGCTGCTGGTCAACGGCGTGCGCTACCTGGAAACCGGCGAGGAGACCAACACCATCGGCATTTTCTTTCGCTTCGACGAGGCCGAGGCCAACGGCATCACCATCCGCGAATACGGCTTCTTCGGCGGCGACGTGCAGTACGTGCAAAGCGTCACCGGGGATCTCGCCATGGGCGGCGTGTTCCATCAGGACACCAATCCGACCGGCGAGGTGCTGCGCCCGGGCTACCTGTACGAGGTGAAGAACATTCCCGACTTCAACAAGATTTCCGACACCCGCGTGGAGCTGGTCGGGATCATCAAGATCTAACTGGAGGATTCAAACATGAGTATCTCACGCGAGACATTCGACCCGACCAAGAATTACAAGCGCATCCGTTATCATCAGGATCGCGACCTGTTGGATTCCGAACTCAATGAGCAGCAGGACATCATCAACCTGGAGCGGCGCAAGATCGCCGACATCCTGTTCAAGGAAGGCTCCATCATCATGGGCCTCGAGGTCAGCGCGGCCGCCAACGTCCTGACCCTGGCTCCGGGCGTGGTCTACATCGACGGCCATCTGGAACAGGTGAGCGGCGCGACCCTGACCTATGATCCGGCCACCACCAGCGGGGCCGATTACGTCTATGTGGAGCTGCTGAAGTACAACTACGGCTACACCCAGGACCCGGCCCTGATCAATCCGGCCACCGGCGAGCCCACCGCCGAACGGGAAAAATGGGTTCTTTCTCTCAAGGCGACGGATACCAGCGGCCAGACGCTGCCGAACAACGTGGCCGAGCGTCGGGTGATCCCGATCTACAAGTTCGACCGCGAGAGCGGCGACGTCACGCCCACGGTGCAGGAGAAGTCCAACCTCTACCTGCGGGATCTGCTGGGCACGCTGCCGGGCAGTCGGATCACCGTCTCCTCGATCACCGAGGATCAGCTCTCCTTCGCTGCCGCCGAGGGGCTCAATTCCCTGATTCAGAATCTGGCCGAGCGCACCTTCGACCAGGCCGGAAGCTATCTGGTGCGTGGCTTCGACACCTTTATCGGCGGCGTTGACGACGACAGTGTGGAGGCGATCACCAACGCCGGGCGCGCCTACATCCAGGGTTTCCGGCATCAGCGCGATCTGCCTACCTCGACCCTGGTGCCCAAATCCATCGCCACCAAGTCGGTGCGCGGGGAGCAGAAGACCTTCGACATCAACAAGCGCCGCTATCCGGTCAACTCCACGCCGCTCAAGGAGACGACCCAGGTGGAAGCCATCGTCGAGATCACCCGCAACGTTACTCGCGGCTCGGTGGGCGGCGGCGAAGACCTTCTCGATCCCAATCCCGTGGTGGACATCCTCGAGGTCAGCCAGGGGGCGACCATCTTCCAGGAGGGCGTGGACTGGCAGCAGTCGGGCAACCATGTCGACTGGCTCGGCTCCGGAAACGAACCGGCCATCGGCACCACCTACACGGTGCGCTGGACCTACACCAAGCAGATGGTCAAGGGCACCGACTATGTGGACAGCGGCTGGTTTGGGCAGGCCAACCATCCGGCGGCCGGAAACTATTTCTATCTGGTGACCGCCTACAACGCCACCGGCGAGACGGCCTTCAACGCCGCTGCGGTCATTGCCCGGGCCACCGCTGCCGGTGAGATGAACAAGCTCTCCTGGCTGCCGGTCAGCGGCGCGACCGGCTATCGCGTCTACCGGGCCGCCACCAATGGCGCACGCACCGACTACAAGCGCCTGATGGAGCTGGGCAGCGAGGCGCTCTCCTACGTCGACGACGGCGTCGATGAGATCGGCACCGCTTCGCCTCCGGCCACCAACACGGCCGGACTCACCATGTCGCCGGTGCAGCTCGAGCTGGGCAACCTCAACGTGATCAACTTCGGGCGCGGCAGCCTCGGCGACCAGCCGGTGAACGGCTCCAACTGCAGCCTGGACTACGACTATTACCTCGGCCGCCGCGACATCGTTTACGCCACCACCACCGAGATCAAACGGCTGGAAGGGGCTCCGGCGGATTTCCCGAAGCTGCCCATCGTCCCGGAAAACGCCTTGGGTCTGTGCAGCATCGACTGCCCGCCCAACTCCACCGACATGGAGATCCGCAACTTCGGCCTGACCCGCATCACCATGGACCAGATCCACGACATCATCCAGGACGTCGAGGACCTGAAGTACAACGACGCCCAGTACCAGATGAACAACGAGCTGCAGAACCGGGACGCCCAGACCAAGAAAGGCATCTACTCGGACGACTTCTCGAACACCGCCCAGTCGGACATCTACCACGCCGAATGGGACGCCCGGGTCAACGAGATCGCCCGCTTCGTCGCGCCGGACCGCATTCCGCACTCCACGGTGCTCTCGGTCGATCAGGCAGGCAGCAACGCCAGCTTCTTCGGCAGCCTGGCGCTGCTGCCTGGCAACGAGACCGTGCTGGTGGAACAGAACGACTGGTCCGAGGAGCGCAACATCAACCCCTACGCCGTGTTCGACAAGCCCCCGGCCATGCTGCAGATCACACCCAACCTCGGGCGGCGCGGCCAGACCGGGATTGCCGTCACCGGCATCAACTTCACCCCGAGCAAGTCCGGCATCGTGCTGCGCTGCGACGGCCAGGTGATGGCCAGCAACCTGATCAGCGACGAGGCCGGTCGGGTCAGCGCCTCCTTCACCATTCCGACCAACGCCCGCAACGGCAACCGCATCGTGGAGATGGCTGACGGCGTCTACTCGGCGCGGGCCAGCCTGCAGATCAACGATCCGCTGGTCATCACCCGCATCGAGCGCATCATCGAGAACCGCATCATCCGCGTGCCCGTGGTGCAGGTGGTCTGGCGCACCCAGACCATCTTCGTGCCCCGCGATCCGCTGGCCCAGACCTTCAGCTTCACTCAGAACCAGGTGATCTCCAGCATCGGATTGCAGTTTACCGCCAGGGACCCGAGCATTCCGGTCACGGTGCAGATTCGCGGCGTCACCACCGGTCTGCCCAACGGCGTGGTGTTCGCCGAGAAAGTGCTGGCCCCGAACGAGATCAGCCTGAGCGGCGAGACCCGCATTCGCTTCGACGACCCGTTCTACGCCGAGGCCAACACCAGCTATTCCGTGGTGCTGCTGACCAACAGCACCAATTACAAGGTGCGCACCGCCACCCTGGGCAAGATGGGCCGCTGGGGCATCATCACCCGGCAGACCTATATGGAAGGCGTGCTGCTGGAGAGCTCCAACGCCGAGACCTGGACGCCGCTCAACGGCTCCGACCTGGCGATGAAGATCTACGGCTACAACTTCCAGTCCGAGGGGATGATTCGCTTTCAGCCGATCACCGGCGTGCAGTTCTCCGACATCAACCTCGACGAATACTCGGCCATCCCCCAGGGTACCGGTCTCGACTGGGAATACTCCACCGACGGCGGCGTGACCTGGGACGCCATGGTTCCCGCCGAGGAGGAACGGCTGCCCAACCTCGCCACCCGGGTCCAGATCCGCGTGCGCCTGAGCAGCTCGCTTTCCAACGACACTCCGGCCATCAACTTTCGCGACGTCAACCTGGTGGGCTACCTCAACAAGACCACCGGGGCCTACCTGACCCGCGAGAACGAGCTGACCCAGGGTGTGGAATCGACCAAAGCCTATGTGCAGATGCAGATCCCCAGTGGCACCACCCTGCAATGGTTCGCCAGCAACGACGGCGGCCTGACCTGGGAGGCGATGACCATCCAGGACACCCGGCCCATCGACGAGAACTGGACCGAGTACACCCTGGTGCGCACCTTCACCGACAACACCGGCAACAAGGTGCGCTACAAAGCCGAGATGACCGGCACGCCGCTGATCTACCCGCGCATCCATTCGCTGGGCGCGACCCTGAGCTAAGGAGGCACGGCCATGATCGTTCGACGCAAAGGCGGCCTGACCGAGTTCATTCCCTCGCCGCAGGAGAAGCGCGACGGGCTGATCCGCGACCATGCCCTGGGCCTGCTCGAAAACCTGCACCAGCGCCTGGCGCGGCTGGAACGGGCATCAAAGCTCCCGGCCGACGAAGCGGAGGCCTTCACGGCGCTGCTGGCGCGGATGCGGGCCGACGAGTCGCGCAACCTCGAGCTGCACGCCAGCCTGATCACCGCTGATACCGCCTCCGGCTGACCGGCTCACTGCCACCGCCAACCCAGAAACCCCGGATACGGCCAGCCCGTTCCGGGGTTTCTGCCGCCTGTGCGCCGCCCAATCCGGCCTAGTTCGCAAGTCATTGAAAATAAACGTGTTAAATGTCGGCTTCGGCTGTTCTTCTACTTGATTTGTGTCCGGAAAGAAGCATTCATGGTGTAAGCGGAGGCTAAAAAGCCTTGCCAGACAACGACTTAGAAGCGCCATGAACGACGGAGGCACCATGAACCTGAAAGAGATCCACTACGGGATCGAGATCGAGACCGTAAAACGCACCCGGGAACAGATCGCCTGGGCCATCCACTCGGTGGTGGGCGGCACGGTCCGCCATGTCGGCATTCCCAGCAGCTATGACCCCTGGGAGGTCGAGGACCTGCGCGGCCGTGTCTGGAAGGTGGTGGGGGACGCCTCCCTGACCAGCGTCCCGGCCCATCTGCGGGCCGAGGTGGTCAGCCCGGTGCTCGGCTACGACGACATCCCGCAACTGCAGGAGGCGGTCCGGGCCATCCGCCGCGCCGGGGGCAAGATCAACAGCCAGTGCGGCATCCACATCCATATCGACGCCGCGCCCTTCGACGGCAGGCACCTGGGTAACCTGGCCAAGATCATCTACAAGCAGGAGCCGCTGATCCTCCACGCCCTCGGCATCAGCCGCGACCGGCTCAACCGCTACACGCGGCCGGTGAGCGACGAGCTGATCCAGCGCATCGAACAGCATCGCCCCCGCACCAAGGACCAGCTCAACCGCATCTGGTACGGCTATCACAACCGCCAGCCCCAGCACTACGACAACAGCCGCTACCACGGGGTCAACCTGCACAACATCTGGTACCGGGGCACGGTGGAGTTCCGCTGGTTCGAGGCGACCCTCCACGCGGGACGGATCAAGGCCTACCTGCAGTTCTGCCTCGCCGTCGCCGCCAAGGCGCTCAACGGTCGGGCCGCCTCCAGCCGCAAGCGGGACTTCGATCCCCAGAGCGCCAAGTACGACTTTCGAGTCTTCCTGCTCCACCTCGGCCTGATCGGCGACGAGTTTAAGACCGCCCGCAAGCATCTGATGGCCAACATGCCCGGCGACGCCGCCTTCAAGAACGGACGGCCTAAACCGGAGGAGGTCCTTCCGGACGAAACCACCACTCACACCAACGAGGCCGGGCAAGTTCCCGGCCTCACTGTTTAAGGAGGGGCTCCATGAAAATTCTGATCCGCTCCACCCGGCTTTCCGGCGAACCGATCCCCGGCAGCGGGGAAACCCTGCAGGCCGCCGACTGCCTCGAAGTTGTCGAGTTGATGCGCGGCCAGACGCCGTTTACCGCCAGCCGAGCGCCCCGGGACTACATGACCGAGGTGCTCTCCGGCATCGAAGGCGGTCCGACCCAGCCGTTGCCGGAGGACGCCGCCGCTGCGGCCGCCGAGTTTCTCACCCGCCTGGCGCGGCACGGCCTGATCGAGTTCCTGCCCGACGACAAGGCCAGCGATCCCTGGCCGGAACGATTCCTCGAAGCCCTGGAAACGGTGCGGCTCTCCGGGCGCACCAACATGCTCGACCACCTGGAGGTGACCCGGCTGACCGCCGAGATGGGCTACCCAGAGGTGGCCGAGTGGCTGACGGGCCACCGGCGCGAGTACGCGGCCTTCGTCCTCGATGGGACAAGACCGCTCGGCAAGAACTTCGGCGGCAAGGAGGACCCGGCTCCATGTGCGGACAAGTAGGCATCATCTTCGGCCGCAAGCGCAGACGGCCGGACGAGCAGGATTACCTGCGCGAGGTCTTCATCCGCATGCTGCTGCACAGCGAGGAGCGCGGCCCGCACGCCTCCGGTCTGGCCTGGCTCAAGATCGACGGCAGCCACCGGATCTTCAAGCGGCCGATGCGGGCGCACGAACTGGTCTACGAGAAGCCGTTCCAGGAGCTGCTCGGGCAGGTCGACAACGAGACCACCATCCTCATGGGCCACACCCGCTGGCGCACCCGGGGCAACGAGTTCAACAACCGCAACAACCATCCCATCCGGGCCGGGATCGTCATCGGTACCCACAACGGCACCATCTACAACGCCGATTATCTGTTCCGCCGTCTCGGGCTGCCGCGCTTCGCCGAAGTGGACAGCGAGCTGATCTTCCGCCTGGCCGACCGCTTCGCGCCCGAAGGCCCCATCGACCAGGAGGGCCTGAAGAAGGCGCTCGCCCTCTGTCGCGGCCAGATGAGCGCCGTGCTGGCCTCGCGGCTCGACCCCGGCACCATCACCGTGCTCAAGGGCAACAAACCGCTCTGCCTGCGCATCCACCGCCAGCACCGGGTGGTGCTCTACGCCTCGGAGCCAGCCTTCATCGACTTTGCCGTGGACTTTGATCCGGGCTGGCGCGAGCTGGAGGTGCCGCCCATGACCATGCTCACCATCCGCCACAAGGATGTGCGGGCCATCGAAAACAGCGAATTCCGCTTCATACCCCAGGAGCGCAAAGGGACACTGCCCGAAGGAGTGAATGCATGAACATTGGAGAACCATCAAAGCTGAACACAAATCCGGAAGACAGTCCCGAGACCATCCTCCGGCTCTTCGTCTACGGCACCCTGAAACGGGGCTATTGGAACCATCAGCGCTTCTGCGCCCAGGCCCGCAGCATCGAACAGGCCGTGGTCTGGGGCAGGCTCTACCATCTCCACGCCGGGTTCCCGGCCATCGAGGTGCCGGAAGGCCTGATCCTGGCCCGGGGCAGTGTTGATCCATTGGCCGACGCCCGCAGACAGCAGGAGATCGGCACGCCGTGCTTCGGACGCCCGACCGGCGACTGGAATCTGATCCACGGAGAGCTGGTGACCTTCACCGACCCGCAACGCGACCTGCCGCCCATCGACCGGCTGGAAGGCTTCCGGCCCGGCGGGCACAGCATGTACCAGCGGGTGATGGTGGCGGTGCTATGCGGTCGCACCTCGATTCCAGCCTGGACCTATTGGATTCCATGCCCGCCTTACGCGGAAAGAGTCGCCAGTGGCCAGTGGTTACGCCCGTGAACCGATCTTTGCGGCCTTATCCGGATTATTGGTTTTCCGCTTGACACAAGGAGCCAACGCGCGTATTGGTTAGAATATAACGTCATAAAATGAACATGCCGTCACGTTTTTAAATGTTCTATGCTGCCAAGGAAACGGAGGTCAGGCAATGCAAGATGAGAAGCTCCCACGTCGGGAAAGAGAAAAACGCAGACATCGTCGGCAGATGCTTGCCGCTGCACTCGAGCTTTTCTCGAAGAAAGGATACCACAACGTATCCATGCACGAGATTGCAGAAAGAGCAGAGTTTGCCATCGGAACGCTTTACAAATTCTTCAAGAACAAGGAGCACCTCTACAAGGCCCTCATGATGGAAAAGGCAGCGGAATATCATCATACCCTGAGCGGAGTCCTTTCGAGGGAAGGTGACGTCCTGACTATTCTCAAAGACTACATTTCCGCTAAAGCGGGGATCTTTGCCGATGACGTTGCCACGTTGCGGCTCTATTTTGCTGAAACGCGGGGTGCGAGTTTCAACATCAAGGCCGGTCTCGATCAGGACATTCGCAAGCTTTATGACGAACTGGTAGAGCAACTGGCTTCGACACTGGAAAAAGGTATTCGCAAAAACGTGCTTCGCGATCTGAACCCCTACTATATGGCCGTGGCCCTGGAGGGAATCACCAACGCTTTTCTCTTCTGTTGGCTGGAAGATCCGGAACGGCATTCATACAAGGCGAATGCCCCGGTGATCAGTGACATGTTTCTCAAAGGGGTGATGGCCGAATGAAAAAAGCCTTAAGGATAACAGCTCGCACCATGGTTATGCTTCTGGTGGGAGGTGGATTGCTGCTGACAGCGGGTTGTATTTCTATTAGCGCTGCCGCCGAGCCGTTGCACGGCCATTCCGATGCAATCGCCGAAAAATCGCCGGAAATAGAAGGCAATCGTCCCTCTGCTCCCGTTGAGGAGCTTCGCAAGCTCGAAAAGGATGGCAATATACACCTTTCGTTAAGCGATTGCCTGAAAATAGCGTTGCAACAGAATTACGATATCCGCCTTACACGGGAAGCCCTGACTCAAGCCAATACAAAGATAACTCAGGCCAGATCGGCTATGCTCCCATTTTTGGGGGCGGAGGCTTCCTATACACGACTGGACGAGGAGTTGAGTTTTGCAATGGGACCGCAATCATTGACCTTCATGGATCGTGATCAATACAAGGCGGGGCTCGTCATCCGGCAGCCCATTTTCACGGGAGGGCGATTGAATGCGGCGCGCAAGGCATCCCAGTATTCACGAGACGCTCAAGCTCAAGAGAACAGGGCCGTTGAAGAGGAAGTCGTTTTCCAGGTTACACGCGCTTATCGGACCGCACAGTTGGCCGAAGCGTTTCAAGGTGTTGCCGTGGAGGCCGTCGATCTTCTCAATGTGCATGAACATGACGTGGCGATTCTGGTGGAGAAAGGGGCGAATCCGGAAATTGACCTGCTTCGCACCCGAACGGAACTTGCCAATGCCCGCAAAGATCTGAATGGCGCTGACAACGCCGTCGACCTGGCATATTCTGCACTTAAGAACTTGCTGAGCATGCCCCTTGAAGAATCAGTCCGTTTGACGGAAGCCTTGGTGCGGTCGCCCGGGCCGGGGGCGGATCTTTCGTCTCTCACCGAGTTGGCCCTTTCGCAACGTCCCGAACTGTCTGCAATGGATTCCAAAATGGCAGCTGCGGAGCAGGCGCTTAAAGCGGCCAGGGGAGAATACCTGCCTACCATTGCCCTGGAAGGGCGTTACGAATATATGGAAGGCGATTTTCGGGATCTGGAAGGCGGAGAGCATTGGACGGTTGGAATAGGGGCGCAGTTTCCCCTCTGGAATTGGGGGAAAACCGCTGCCAAGGTCAGAGAGGCGGGATCGCAACGGGCTCAGGTAAAAATCCAGCGAGATAAAACGACAGATCGCATTCGTCTTGAAGTGCGCCAAGCCTTCCTGGACCTCGGAAAAGCAGAAAAGAATATCGATGCGGCTGAGAGTGCACTGAAGACAGCCAGGGAGGCTTACCGCCTGGCAAGAGCCAGCTACCGGGCAGGAGAAGGCACAAATACCGACGTGCTGGACGTTCGTACGGCCTTAAGTCGAGCTGAAGCGAATCACACACAGGCTCTTTTTGATTACAACGTTGCCCTTGCCGCCCTTCATCGAGCGGTGGGCGTAATGGTGATAGAGCCGCCTGATATCAAGGAAAAGGAGTCTGCCGAATGAGACGAAGAGGAGTCTATATATCCATTGCTATTGCGGCTGCTGTTATTGCGTTCTTGGCTGTCCAAGTTTCCAGGAAGCAATGGCAAAAAGATGAAGATCCGAACGCGGCGGGCAAGGCGTTGCCTGTCACAATCGCATCTGTTGTCCCGCACGAATTCGCTGATGAAATCAGCGCCGTCGGCACCTTGAAAGCCCGAGACACGAGTCCGCTAAGCCCCAAGGTGGCAGGAACGGTGAGCCGGGTTCTGGTTGATATCGGTGAGCGCGTCAATGCCGGTGAGGTCGTTATAAAACTGGACAGAACAAACTATGATCTCGGCGTCAAGCAGGCCCGGGCGGCGCTAGCAGCTGCGGAAGCAGCAGTTCCGCAGGCTGAAGCCCATTTTGAACAGGCCGAGAAAGAATACCGACGCGCAATCGAACTGCTGAAGGAAAAAGTGATTCCGCAAAGTCGCTTTGATGCATCAGAAGCGGCCTTTAAAAGCGCCAAGGAAGCGGTGTTCTACGCCCGAGCACAGAGGGACCAGGCAAAGGCCGCCTTGGAGACAGCGCTGGAACATCTCAAGGATGCAGATATCCGATCGCCTATCGGCGGCGCTGTCGTGGAGAGAAATGTGGAAATCGGTCAGGCGGTCGCTCCCGGCGGCCGACTTCTGCTAATCGTGGACCAAACATCTCTGAACCTGGATGTCGATTTGCCGGAAGCAGACATTGGCCGGATTGTCGTTGGAACTGTTGCGCTGATCACGACAGACGCCTTCCCGGGACATGAGTATTCAGGGAAAGTAACCGTTATCAATCCATTGGTGGACCGAAAGACGCGTACTTTCCGCATGAGAATCGAGGTGCCGAATCCGTCCGGGAAGTTGGTGGACGGAATGTATGCCAGGGTGAAGCTTTCGGCAGAGAAAAGAAGGTCCCTTGCCGTTCCCCGTGAAACCTTGCAACGCCTCCCCGGCAGCGGCACCTATTACGTTTTTGTGGTGGAAGGAAATAAGGCCCATAAGCGAACGGTCGAAATTAGGGCCATGGATGACCAATTTGCCGAAGTGATGGGCGGCTTGGTTGAGAATGACAAAGTGGTCACCAGCGGAGCGGGACGTTTACAGTCAGGCATGGAGGTAAGCGTGCAAGATATTTTGAACAAGAATGGGACGGATAACTCTGGGGGACAACTTTTCAAGAAGAACGGCGGTGAACATGTCGGACGATAGCTCAGGTTTTCCGAAAAATATCGGCCTGGCTCTGGGTAGCGGCTCCGCACGGGGATGGTCTCATATCGGTGTATTGCAGGCACTAGCTGAGGCAGGAATAGAAATCAGGTACGTCGCCGGCACCAGCATTGGTTCGTTGGTAGGGGCCGCATGTGCCCTTGGCAAAATGGATGTGCTGGAAAATTTTGCCCGTCAGCTCGACTGGAAACAGATTGTTTCCTTCCTGGATGTAACTTTTCCGAGGTCGGGACTCATTGATGGAAAGAAGATCAGCGATTTCTTTCGTTCTCATGTTCGAGAAATGAACATTGAAGAATTACCTCTCCGCTATTGCGCGGTTGCCACCGACCTGGCCACGGGTCGTGAGGTCGTGTTGAACAAAGGGGACCTCATAGAGGCAATCCGCGCGAGCATCTCGGTTCCGGGCATTTTCACGCCGGTCAGGAAAAACGGCGGCTTTCTGGTGGATGGAGGGCTGGTCAACCCCGTGCCGGTGAGCGCTGTCAGGAAAATGGGAGCGGATTACGTCATCGCTGTTGATTTGAACCATGACATTATCGACAAAAGGAGTACCGCCGGCATCGCTCCGGTTGATTCATCGGTGGCAGGTATGGTTGTTCAGCCCCAGCCCGCAGAATGGAGAATCGCGCAGGATCTGACCAACAGGCTCAGCGAATTCGGTTCGCCCGCGTTATCGCAAGTGCGCCAGTGGCTGCAAAGGGACCCCGTGCCAAATATCTTTGATGTGTTGACGACTGCAATCAATATTATGGAAGTGCAGATCACCGCAACAAGATTGGCAACCGATCCGCCCGATCTGCTGATTCGGCCGAAGCTGGGGGATGTTCGTTTTCTCGAATTCCATCGGGCCGAGGAGGCCATTGCCGAGGGGTACCGAGAAGCCATGGTGCAGCTCAAAGAAAGATGGAAGTGTGCCGCCAAAAGAGATTTGCCAGGAGGTTTTTTACCGGGGAGGACGGAAGATGGGAATTAATATTTGTCAGTTACAAGAAAAACGCCTCGTTGATCGTCTGCGTTCTCTGAGGGTCAAAGGAGAAGTGATCGAGAAAAAAAGAATGGAATCATTCAGTGGACGGCCCGAAAGGAAGATTGTCGTTGTCAAGTTCAAGAACAGGATAATTGAAACAAACCTTGATGACGCAGAATTCGAACGGACTGAGATCGGGGAACGGATTTGGTTCTCTCCTCCGGTCCCTGATCGTGATCCGTGCACTTGCCATCTATTCGTCTGGCTGATTGTTGGAATCACATCTGGGGCACTGGCAATCTGGGCCATCACAACCCATTTTCCTGGAAAAACCGCCGCTATCCTTTCTCTTGTCGCAGCAGGTTGGATCAGCGTTATTGCCTGGGCCAGGATATGTTCGCACGAGCAAAGCAAATGCCTTCGGGACCTTAAGACGGAAGTCGACTTTTTTGAAGCTGACGGTGACGACAAGCAAGGGGAACAGAAATGAAATTACCGGAGATATCCGTCCGCAGGCCGGTCACGACCGTTATGGTTTTCGCTGCCATTACATTGCTGGGTTGCGTGGCTTTTTTCAGGCTCAACCTCGACTTGTTGCCGGATATTGAACCTCCGGCCGTGAGTGTCATCACACCCTATCCGGGGGCTTCCGCCACGGATGTTGAGTCGGAGGTGACCAAGTACCTGGAAGACCAGCTTTCCACCACACCGAATCTCGACCGGCTGGAGTCAAAGTCCAAAGACAACATCGCCATCGTCAATTGCATATTCAACTGGGGCACCGACCTGGATGTTGCGGTCAACGATATCCGGGAGAAGATCGATCTTGCCAAGCCGGACCTTGCCGATGGAGCGGAAGACCCCTTTATCTTCAAGTTCAGCAGTTCCATGGTGCCGGTGCTCATCATGACGGTGACGGCGGAAGAAAGCAGTCCCGATCTTTACAGAATTGTGGACAAGCAGATCGCCGATCCGTTGAAGCGTGTGCCCGGCGTGGGCGCTGTCGTCTATATCGGCGGTCAGGAAAGACAGATCAATGTGCATTTCGACCGCGAAGCAATAGATGCTTATCACATTTCCGTCCAGCAGATCAGAAATGTTCTCGCCGCTGAAAACCTGAACCTTCCGGTGGGCACCGTCAAGATCGGGAGGAATGAACTCCAGATCAGAGTGGCGGGGCGCTATCGGGATGCAGCGGAAATCGCAAATACGGTGATCGGAAGCAACGGCGACGCGCTTGTGCGGCTCAGAGACGTGGCCACGGTCACCGATGCCTTTGAGGAGCCGCAGGAGTGGGCGCGTTCCGGCAAGCTTCCTGCGATTGCCTTGATTATTCAGAAGCAGTCCGGGACCAACACCGTCAACGTGATCGAAGCCATAAAAGATCGCCTCAAGACACTGAAGACCGAAGTGCCGGCGGATATCGAAATCCACGGGATTCTGGATAACTCAGATCACATTTATGCGATGATCAATAGTTTGACCGAAGCCGCCGTCGTCGGAGGCCTTTTGGTCATTGTCGTCTGTTTCCTGTTTCTCCGGCGGTTTCGCACCAGCCTGGTCGTCTCAATGGCAATTCCTTTTTCGATTATCGTCGCCTTTATCGGCCTCTTCGTCATGGATTATACCATCAACGTCATTTCCATGATGAGTCTTGCCATTGCTGTGGGAATGGTGGTGGACGATGCCATCGTCGTACTTGAAAACATCGTGCGGCATGTGGACGATGGCAAGCCTCCGCAGTTGGCCGCCGTGGAGGGAACATCCGAAGTGGGTATGGCGGTAGCCGCGTCAACATTGACCATTGTAGCTGTCTTCGCCCCTCTTCTCTTAGTGAAAGGGATCGCCGGCATCATCTTTGGTCAGTTGGCGTTCATGATCTTGATTACGATTCTGGCCTCGCTTTTCATTTCATTGACGTTGACCCCCATGGCTGCTTCCCGTTTGCTCCGTTCACGGGATCAAAGAAAGCTCAATCCGGTATTTGTATGGAGCGAGCGTTTGCTGAATGGAATCGAAGCCGGTTATTCTCACGTCCTGGGATGGGGACTAAGGCACCGTAACATTTTGCTTTCACTTATAGTTATTGTATTTATCGGCAGTCTGGCACTGATTCCTTTGGTCGGTACGGAATTTTTCCCCGAAGTGGATTCGGGGGAAGTGGAGGTGGTCCTGGAGATGGCGCAGGGCACCCGAGTGGAGGTCACGGCCGGAACCACGGAAGAAATGCTCAACGCGGTGAACGCCATTCCGGAAATGGAAGCCTCCTATGCCCTGGCAGGTCAGACCAAGAAAGGATTTTTAACAGCCCTCGGTTTTGAAGAGGGAACCGGCATCGGTCGCATCGGAGGGCGTCTCATTGATAAAAAAGAACGGAGTCGCCATGCCAAGGAGGTCGCTTCGGAGCTTCGTGAGCAGGTCATAAAACTGCCGGGCGTTGAGAATTTTTCCGCCAGCGCCGTAAGCGTCATCCAAAAGGCGTTCCTGGGAGGCGGCCGGCCTATCAGCATCGATATTCTGGGCCATGATATCGAGACGACCGACAAAGCCGCCGCAAAGATCCAGCGCATCGTGGAAACCACACCCGGCGCAGTGGATGTCTCTGTCAGCAGAAAGAGACCACGGCCGGAAGTGCGGATTTGTCTTGACCGGGATAAGGCGGCATCCCTGGGATTGAATGTGGCGCTTGTCGCCGACGCATTGAGGACCAACTACTATGGATTCGATGATACGAAGTTCCGGGAGGCGGGTGACGACTTCGACATCGAGTTGCGACTGAAAAAAGACCAGCGGGAAACGATTCGTGAAATCGGGGAAACCCCCATCACCACCCTGACCGGTCAGACCATTAAGCTCCGGAACGTCGCGTCTGTTCGGGAAACCTTTGGGCCCGTGGAGATCGACCGGAAAAACAGGACCCGCGTCACAAAGGTTCAGGCGGGCGTCCAGGGCAGGGTTCTGGGGGATGTGGTACGGGATGTTCGAGAAAAGATGGCCTCTCTTGACCTGCCTCCCGGCGTTTCCATCGAATGGGGCGGGGAGGTGGAGGAACAGCGAAAAGCGTTCCGCGACCTGACCCTCCTTTTGATTCTGGGAATAGTCCTTGTCTACATGGTCATGGCAGGGGAGTTCGAGGATTTCGTTGATCCATTCATCATCATGTTTTCGGTTCCTTTCGCCTTCGCCGGAGTGATATGGGCCTTCGTTGCCACGGCCACTCCGCTCAACCTGATGAGCTTCATCGGGGTAATCATGCTCATGGGCATTGTTGTAAAGAACGCCATTGTGCTCGTGGATTATACCAAGCAACTGAGAGCAGGTGGGATGACGCTAAACGAAGCGGTGGTCACGGGCGGAAAAACACGCCTGAGGCCGGTGCTCATGACGAGTTTGACCACCATATTCGGCATGGTCCCATTAGCCCTTTCCAGAGGGGAAGGCTCTGAAATATGGAATGCACTGGGCATCACGGTCATTGGGGGACTGTCGGTCAGCGGCCTTGTGACATTGATTCTGGTGCCGCTAATGTATTCGCTGGTTCACCGGGGTAAAGCAAAATGACGGCCGATGTTGTAAACTTCTTCTTTTCTTTCTCCTTTTTTTCCATTCTTGGATGGATGCTGGAGGTCTCCTATCGTTCCGTGCGTGACAAGCGGTTCGTCAATCCCGGCCTCCTGAAGGGGCCGTATCTCATCCTTTACGGTGCCGGCGCAGTGATGCTTATGGCAGCGGTTTCATTGCTGCAGGAATCCAATTGGGGAACCAAGGCCTTCGCTTATTTCATAATCACAACCGGACTCGAATTCGGCTCCGGATTGGTTGCTCAATACTTTTTCCAGATCCGTCTGTGGGACTATTCGGACCAAAGATTTAATTACAGGGGGCACATCTGTCTAAAATTCTCCCTGTACTGGATACTGCTGGCCTTCGCTTTTGAATATGCCGTTTTGCCCCCCTATCAAAGCATGCTCGTCCTGCTTTCACCGGTCTTCAAGTGGATAGTGGCCGGAGCAACGATCTCAATCATGTCGATGGATTTCCTGGCGGTTGCAGCCGGGCGTTTCCTCCGCCTGACGCCGGAAGAGAAAACTCTGATGGAGGCGGAATTCGTCAACACGGCAAGGCCGCTTCTCGATCTGCCGGAGGTTGCAAAACTGGCGCAGTATAACCATCACAGGGGGAAAACCCGATTGGATCATGTGGAGGAGGTGGCCTGCCTGAGCTTTCGCTGGGGAAAAAGACTTTCCCTTGACACCCGGGCGATTATCCGGGGTGCGTTGCTGCACGATCTTTTCTACTATGACTGGCTGCATGACGGACCCAGGCTGCACGGTTTCCGGCACCATACTATCGCTCTTGAGAACGCCCGCAGCATCACCGGTCTTACCGAAAAAGAAGCGGATATTATTAAAAAACACATGTGGCCGCTTACTGTTATACCGCCGCGCCATATGGAATCGCTGGTGGTTTCTCTGGTGGATACCTTTTGCTCTGCAAGGGACTATCTGAGCATGAAGAAACAAGACAAACCCACAGAGGCGGCCTCCCGTTGCGTTCATCCGGAACCGGGAGATGAAAAAAGATGAAGAACCATGCAGAAAGTCTCTATTTTGCCGGGATCGATATCGGTTCAACTACAGCCAAGGCGGTTATCCTGGATAAAGAGGGTGGCATGGTATTTTTCCGCTACTGTCGTCATCAGGGCAAAACAGTGGAAACAACACGGCGTATTTTCAATGACGCCCTTGAGAAACTTGGCGACGTGGAGCTTGATTTGGCGGTTACCGGATCGGCGGGGATGGGTGCGGCCGAATTCTTCGGCCTGCCGTTCGTGCAGGAAGTGGTGGCCTCCGCGCACGTCATCGAAAAGTTTTTCCCCGAAGCCAGGACATTTATCGAAATCGGCGGAGAAGACTCCAAAATAATATTCTTTGACGGCAGTGGCCGCCCCGATATCCGGATGAACGGAAGTTGCGCCGGCGGGACCGGTGCTTTTATCGATCAAATGGCGGTTCTCCTGGGTGTTGATGTAGCGGAACTGAACGTTCTGGCCGGAAAAGCCACGAATATTTATCCGATTGCGTCGCGGTGCGGCGTTTTCGCCAAAACCGACATCCAGGCCCTGCTGAGCCGCCATGTATCCAGGGAAGATGTGGCGGCTTCCATATTTCATTCGGTCGCCCTTCAGGTGATAACCGCCTTGTCCCGTGGACGGGAGATGGAAAGAAAAATACTGATCGGAGGCGGGCCGCTGACATTTTATCCAATCCTGCGGAAAGCCTTTGCAAATCTGCTCGGCATTGAGCATCCGGATGACCTGGTACTTCCGGATCATCCGGAACTGCTTCCCGCCATGGGAGCGGCCATGGTGCGCAATGGCAAACCATGTCGGGGCCGGATCAGCAATTTTTTATCCATGTCCGAGAGAGGTGTCAGCCGTGCAACCAACAGCGGCACCAAAAGGCTGCCCCCCCTGTTTGCAAGCAATTACGAATTTGAAATATGGCAAAAAAGGCATGAGCGAAATTTGGTTCCCAGGATTGACCTGCCTGAGGCAAAAGGAAAAGATCTTTTTTTAGGTGTGGATTCGGGGTCAACCACCACCAAGATCGTCCTTGTCGATGAGAAAGGCAAACTGGTTCTGAGCTATTACGGCCCCAACAACGGCGATCCCATCCAGGCGGTAAAAAAGGGACTGGCTGAATTCAGAAAAAAGTTTGTTTCTGCCGGCTTTGCCCCGCGGATCACCAGAACGGCGGCCACCGGCTATGGTGAAAGTCTCATAAGAACCGCCTTCGGGTTGGACGACGGCCTGGTTGAGACCATGGCGCATTACCGGGCGGCGCGGCGCTTTGAGCCGGATGTATCCTTTATTCTGGATATCGGCGGGCAGGACATGAAGGCGATCTATATTCATGACAACGCCGTGGCTGAAATTCAGATCAATGAGGCCTGCTCATCGGGATGTGGTTCCTTTATTGAGACGTTTGCCCGTTCGCTAGGGTATAGTGTCCAGGAATTCGCAGAGATTGCATGCGATAGCAAATCACCTTTTGATCTGGGAACCCGCTGCACCATCTTCATGAACTCCAAAGTGAAGCAGGCCCTTCGGGAAGGGGCGACGGTCGGCGACATTTCGGCAGGTTTGGCGTATTCGGTTATCAAAAATGCTCTGTACAAAGTGCTGAAGCTGAAGGACGTCGATGTCCTGGGGGACAAAATCGTAGTTCAGGGCGGAACATTTCGAAATCCAGCCGTATTACGCGCCTTGGAGGTGCTTCTGAACAAGGAGGTTATGAGACCGGATATTTCCGAGCTGATGGGAGCCTACGGTGCGGCCCTGACAGCCCTTGCCAATCATCGTGCGCATGTTGTGGCGGCCGTTGCTCCGCAGCAAGAAGCGCTGAAAGGTCCGGATCGGCCGGGACGGGAGACCGACGACCTGGTTTTTGAGAAATTGGTGATGGGAAGTGGTTTTTCAAAAAAGGAAATCCGCTGCCGGGGATGTGAAAACCAGTGCAGGGTTTTGAAGCTGACTTTCAGCAACGGAAACCATTTTTATACAGGGAACCGATGCGAGCGGCGCTTCAGCAACAATCCGGATGCTCAACGCAAAGGAAGGAACCTGATTGATGATCAGATAAGGCTCCTGTTTGAGCGAAACACGGAACCCGAAGGCGAACCGATTTTCACCTACGGTATCCCCCGCTGCCTGAACATGTATGAAAACTTTCCCTTTTGGTGCGCCTTTTTGACCACATGCGGCTTCAGGGTGGTTCTCTCGTCCGAGTCCAATTTCCAATTATATGAAAAGGGGTCTTCCACTGTCATGTCGGAAAACATCTGTTTCCCCGCCAAACTTGCCCATGGGCATATTTTCGATCTTGCCGGGAAAGACATCGACAGGCTGTTCTATCCGACCGTCGTCTATGAGGAAGAAGAATACGCAGATGCCTTAAACAGTTATAATTGCCCGGTGGTTACCGGATATCCCGATCTATTGAAGAGTGCTGTCAATCCAGAGAAAAAATTCAAAATCCCCCTGGACAATCCATCTGTCAGCTTTAAGGATTTCGGTTTGCTGAAAGATCAGCTTTATCTGTTCTTCAGGCGGTTTGGAATCAATTACCGCACGATATCGGAAGGGGTTGAAAAGGGCGTCAAGGCGCAATCGAATTACAAGACGGAACTCAGGTCCATGGCGAAAACGCTGCTGGTCAGGTCGGAGGCCGAGAGACGGACAACCGTTGTCCTCTGCGGCCGACCCTACCATGCAGACCCGCTTGTCAACCACGGTGTTCCGGATGTATTGACGGAACTCGGCGTGGACGTCGTCAGTGAAACCGCGCTTCCCCTGAATGCAGATACCGTCGCTCTGGAAGATGTCAATGTCCTGACCCAGTGGAGCTATGCCAACAGGCTGTACGCAGCGGCAAGGTGGGTAACAAACACGGCGAATGCCCAAATGGTTCAGTTGACCTCTTTCGGCTGTGGGCCGGATGCGATTTCGGCCGATGAGGTCAAAGAAATTCTGCGCCATGGCGGGAAGATTCATACCTTGATCAAAATGGATGAAATCGTCAACGTGGGCGCCGTCAGGATCAGACTGCGCTCCATGCTGGAAGCGGTGAAGGAAAAGAACGGCAAAACGAGAGCCGTAGGGGGCGGCACAATGCAAACGGGCCGGGCGGTTGTGGGCAAGTCCGGAAAGAGAACCCTGATCGCCCCCTATTTTTCACCCTTCTATTCACCGCTGGTCCCGTCGGCTTTCAGGCCCTTCGGTCACCGGGTTGAAGTCCTTCCGCCCCAGGACAGGGAGTCGGTTGAATGGGGACTTAAAACCATCAACAACGATATGTGCTACCCCTCTGTCCTGGTAGCCGGCGACATTATCAAGGCATTTCAATCAGGCAGGTACGATCCTGAAAAAACCGCTGTCGTCATGACCCAAACCGGCGGTCAATGCCGGGCATCCTCTTACGTGTCGCTTATCAAAAAAGCACTGGCCGCCGCCGGCCTGGATGAGGTTCCGATAATCGCTATATCCAATGAGGAAATCAATGCACAACCGTGGTTTAAAATAGATAAAATGGGGCTGATAAAACGGATGGGCTTGGGAATTATTTTCGCCGATCCCCTGGCCAGGATGTATTTATCAACAATGGTCAGGGAAAAGGTGCCCGGGACATCCAAGAACCTGCATGAAAAATATCTCTTTGAAATGGAAACAGGTATCGAGAATGCAGATTATTATTATCTTCTCAATCTTCTGAAAAGGGCCGTGGCGGACTTCAACCGGGTTGAGATCAACGACAAGACTGTCCCAAGAGTCGGGATCGTTGGAGAAATCTTCGTTAAATATAACTTCTTCTCCAACGGAAATATCATCGACTGGCTGTCCGGCCAGGGGGTGGAAGTGGTTCTTCCTCCTATACAGAATTTTTTCGCCCAGCGCTTTATCAATGAGACCTACGACCAAAAGGCCTTTTTTAAACGTTCTTTGGCGGATCGTATCAAGTACAGGCTGCTGGAGATATACTCAAATTACCATGTCGGCCAAATCGAGCGGATTATGCAGGGATTTCGTTTTTACAGAAAGGCTCATGACTTAAGAAAACTGGCGGCGATAACCGGCGAGGTAGTCAGTTTGGCCAATCAGTTTGGCGAAGGATGGCTTCTTACGGCTGAAATGATCGCCATGCTCAATGAAGGAATCGACAACATCGTCTGTCTCCAGCCCTTCGGCTGCATTGCCAACCACATCACCGGGCGGGGCATGGAAAACAAACTCAGGGAGATGTTTCCTCATCTGAACCTACTTTCACTGGACATGGATGCAGGGGCAAGCGAGGTCAACATGATGAACCGCCTCCATTTTATGGTGACAGCCGCACGGGAAGAGGTGGACCGCGAGGTGGGAACACAGCCGGCGCAGAAGACCGCTCGAAGATTTGCCATTCCCGATGCATGGCCGCGCGAACTGGATTCTTTCAACGCCTACACGTCTTTGGAGGTCGAAAAATGGAGGGCCTGGGCGTCCAACCTGGGACTGTGGGAGAAGACGCGGCAGATGAAGCGCTGGGTCGGCATGTAACCTGCAGCATTGCTGAATTTGACGGTCAGAAGGCAGAGGGCATAACCCTCCGCTCGTCAAACGAGAAGCAGGATGCCGTCGATGCCGGGCGCAAGATCAGCCAGAATCAAGGCACCGAGTTCTACATCCACGGCAAGGATGGAAAGATCCAGAACGTGGAAAGCTCATCTTTTCCGAGATCACCTGGCTTTGCTCCACACGAGCGGCGGAGCTCCAGTCCCATTGGCAGACGGAGTACCCGGAGATCGATATCGCTTCAGCGAAAATCTGGCTCTTCGAGAGGGATAGCTACAGCCCCGAGACCTACTTTGTACTGCCAGTGCATTGCTGGCTTGAGAATTACTATCGCCCCATGCAGGGCCGTTTTGATGCGTTCCTTGAGCGGCATGGCCACAGCGACCAGGCCAAGGCTGTCGTCTATGCCGAACGGAACGAAATTGCCCTTTAGCAAATGCGTTGCGACGTCGAACGCTCGTCTGAGGAAATCGAAGTGGCCGTTCAGGAAATCCGCTTGATTTTTCCTTACCGGCCCTTTATTTTAGGATGTTCGGTTAAAATAAAATAAAGACGAATCTTATTTTAGGTTCGAGGCAGGCAGGATGAAGCGAGAACTCCAAGGCAGATACGTGACCATATCGACGGTGGGTGAGAAGGCCCAGGCCTTCGTGCCCGCGCCGCTGCCGCCACGTCCACCCATCGACTGGACGCCGGAGCTGCGCAGCAAGTTCGACCAGGCGTTGCTCGCGCTCGGGCGGCTGGATAGCGTTTCGACCCCGCTGCCGGGCACTGGGGCGGTGTACGGTTTTCTTGGACACCGAATTGGGAGTAAGAGATCCCCAGGAGGTGTTCGATGACGAAGGATGGAATGAGGGGCAGAGGAGCCTCCTCCCCGGTGGAGGGAGGCCATAGGCCGACCGGAACCGGGGATGAGGCACGCAAGCCGCCCAAGAGGTTCTGGGCCAAGCACAAGACCGAGGCTGTGCTCAGGCTACTGCGTGGTGAGGACATCGAGATTTTGAGCCGTGAACTTGGCGTGACCGCCGCCGCCCTGACCCGCTGGCGGGATCAATTCCTTGCTGGCGGTGCCGAGGGGCTCAAGAAGCGCTCACCCAAGGACGAGGCAGAGGTCAG
>NZ_JAEX01000023.1 GCF_000519125.1 Desulfocurvus vexinensis DSM 17965 | reverse complement strand
GGAAAAACCCCCTTTTTCTGGCGGCAAAAGGGGGTTTTTCCCCGCCCCCTCTCCCGGACCCTCTCCCCCACCCCTTTTCCCCCAAAATCCGCTCTTTGGGGAGGGGTGGGCGGGTGGCTGTACAAGCCGGGCGGCTAGAAATATTTCATGGAGGTCTTTTTCAGCTCGCGGACGGATTCGAGGACGGCGTAGTCCGTCAGGCCCGTGGCGGCGCTGAGTTCGGCCACCACGCGGGCGTGGTCGCCGGGGTTCTGGCCGTGGATCATGGTGTAGAGCCGGTAGGTCCACTGGGGTGTGGTGCGCCGGATGTAGCAGTGGGAGATTTCCGGGCGCGCGGCCATGACCGCGCCCACGGCCTCGGCGTCGGCGCCCTCGGGCAGGCGCCAGGCGACCATGGCGTTGTGGGCGTAGCCGGCCTTCTGGTGGCGCAGGGTGGCCCCGAAGCGGCGGATGGCGCCGGACTCCTTGAGCCGGGCCACCAGCTCCAGCACCTGCTCCTCGGTGGCGCCCGCTTCCAGGGCGATGTCGGCGAAGGGCGTGGCGCTGTCGGGCAGGTTGCCCTGCACGCGGCGCAGGATGGCTTTCTCGGTGTCGGTGAACTGGATGGCCATGGCGTTTTCCTCGGCGTTGTTCCTGGGTGAAGGCTCCGCCCGGCACCTTGTCCCGAGAGCGCCTTTCCGGTGGCGGGAGGGGATGGGGTCCGGGGAAGGGGAGGGAGGCCCCGCTTTCGGCGCTTGGGGAAAGGGGGGCCTCCCTCCCCTTCCCCGGTGGCCTCGCGCGCCCCGCACCAGCCCTGATAGCGGACCCGGGGCCGGGATGCAAGGTTGCGTGGGGGGCGGGGGGTTTGGTATTGCTGGCCTGCGCCGCGGGGCGCGAGGAGAGTTCATGCGCATAGCGGTAATCGGCGCTGGGGCCTGGGGCACGGCGCTGGCCCATGTGAGTGCCGGATGCGGGCACCAGACGCGGCTGTGGGTGCGTTCGCCCGAGGTTTTGGCGTCCTTGCGCGAGCAGGGCGAAAACGCGGTGTACCTGCCGGGGGTGGCGCTGGACGCGCGCATCGCGGCCACGGACGACCCGGCCTGGGCGGTGGAGGGCGCGCAACTGCTGGTCTGGGCGGTGCCCAGCCAGTTTGTGCGCGCGTCGCTGCGCGCGTTCCGGGCGCACCTGCCTGCGCGGCCGGTGGTGGTCTGCGCCAGCAAGGGCATCGAGCTGGAGACCCTGGCGCCCATGTCGCGGGTGGTGGCCGAGGAGTTGGCGGACCTGGAGCCCCGGTACGCCATGCTTTCGGGGCCGTCGTTCGCGCGCGAGGTGGTGCGCGGAGTGCCCACGGCGGTGGCCCTGGGCTGCGAGGACGCGGCCCTGGGCCGCGAGGTGCGTCAGGCGCTGAGTTCCGCGCGCTTTCGGGTGTACACCAATGCGGACTGCCGGGGCGTGGAGCTGGGCGGGGCGCTGAAGAACGTCATCGCCATTGCCGTGGGCTGCGCCGACGGGCTGGAGTTCGGCCACAACGCGCGCGCGGCGATCATCACCCGGGGCCTGGCGGAGATGGCCCGGCTGGGCGTGGCCCTGGGCGCGCGGGCCGAGACCTTCCAGGGCCTGGCGGGCCTGGGCGACCTGGTTTTGACCTGCACGGGCGACTTGTCGCGCAATCGGCAGGTGGGCCTGGCCCTGGGCCGGGGCCAGCGCCTGGCGGACATCCTGGCGGCCACGCGCACGGTGGCCGAGGGCGTGAAGACCACGGGCAGCGTGCAGCGGCTGGCCCGCGAGCTGGGCGTGGCCATGCCTATCACCGAGCAGTTGCACAAGGTGCTTTACGAGGACAAGGACCCGGGCCGCGCCGTGGCCGACCTGATGACCCGCGACCTCAAGGACGAATAGCCGGGCGGGGCCTGCCGCCTTCCCTTCTCGCGCCGCGCCGCCGGGTCCGCCGGGGCGGGGCTCCTCTCATTGGACGGACGTTCCATGCCCAATCTGGTGCTTATCATTTTGCTGGCGGCCTTCCCGGCCCTGTCCACGGACATGTATCTGCCCGCGCTGCCCGCGTTGCAGGGGCTGTGGGGCATTTCCCCGGCCCAGGCGAACCTCTCGCTGGTGGCGTTCTTCGTGTGCTTCAGCGTCTTTTTGCTGGTCCACGGTCCGCTGTCGGACCGCGTGGGCCGCAGGCCGGTGCTGCTGGGCGGGGTGCTGTTGTACATCGCGGGCAGCTACGCCTGCGCGGCGGCGGATTCCATCGCCATGCTCGTGCTGGCGCGGGTGGTCCAGGCCATGGGCGCGGCGGCGGCGTCGTTCCTGTCCCTGGCCTTGACCAAGGACCTGTACGAGGGGCTGGAGCGCCAGCGCATCCTGGCCATCATCGGGGTCATCGTACCCTTGTGCCCGATGTTGGCGCCCATGCTGGGCGGCTGGATGCTGGAAGTCCTGTCGTGGCGCTGGATATTCATCTGCCAGGGCACCTGCGCCCTGGCGGCGCTGTACGGCGGGTGGCGGCTGCGCGAGCCGGAGTTCACGCGGACGCGGGGCGGGCTGGGGGCGGTGCTGGGGCGCTACGTGGTGCTGCTGTCCAACCGGAGGTTCGTGGCCTACACCTTGGCCTTCGCGGTGACCTCGGCGGGATTTTTCGCCTTCATCGGCGGCTCGGCGGACCTGTACATCGGTGATTTCGGGCTGAGCGAGCGTGCCTTCGGGCTGGCCTTCGGGTTCAACGCCCTGGGGATCATGGCCGGGGCCCTGGCCTGCTCGCGGCTGTGCGTGGGCATCGAGTCGCGGCGCATCCTGCGCTTTTCGCTGTTGGGGGTGCTGGCGGGCGCGGTGGGCATCCTGCTGGGCGGGGCGGCAACACCCGCGGCCTTTGCCGTGCCCATGTTCGTGATGTCGTTTTTTTTGGGCATGAGCCGCCCGCTGGCCAACCACATGACCCTGGAGCAGGTGGACACCGACGTGGGCGCGGCCTCGGCGGTGATGACGTTTTGCGTGTTCATGGTCGCGGCTCTGGCCATGCAGGGCGTGTCATTGGGGCTGGCGCCCCGGCCCGTGTTCATCGGCACCCTGGGCGTGGCCGGGGCGCTGGTGCCCATGGCCGTGCTGGCGCTGCTCGGGTGGCGCCGCCGGGGGTGAGGGGCGGGCGTTGTGTCTCGCGGATGCGCAACAAACGGGCTTGTGTCTCACGAAATGCGTTTCGTGAGCCACAAGCGCATTTGCATCGCGCGGAGGAGACGCAAGGCCGCTACGCTGGCAGGAACTGCGCCCAGAGCTGGCGGGTGCGCGGGCCGTCCCATTCGCAGAAGTAGATGCCCTGCCAGGTGCCCAGGCGCACGCGGCCCCCGGAAACGATGCACGGCAGGGCCGGGCCGAAGAGGCTGGTCTTGACGTGGGCGTCGGAGTTGCCCTCGGCGTGGCGGTAGTCGCCCTGGCGCGGCACCAGGGTGTTCATGGTCGCGGTCACGTCGCGGGCCACATCGGGGTCGGCGGCCTCGTTGACCGTCAGCGCCCCGGTGGTATGCGGGCACCACAGCAGCAGCGTGCCCTCGGCCCAGCCCCGCTGGCGCACCAGCTCCTGGACCTGGGCGGTGATGTCCACCATCTGGGTGCGGGCGCTGGTGACGACGGTCAGCTGGTCCACGGCGGGGCTCCTATTCGGGCTGCTGGGCGGCGACGATGAACACGGGGTTGTGGGCCTCCAGGCGCGTACCGCCCGCCAGCCCGCCGGACTGCGCGGCGGATACCAGCGTCACCTCGCAGGGCCAGCCGTGCTGGGCGAAGAAGGCCTGGGCCTGGGCCAGGGACTCAAGCAGCACCACGTTGGCCACCAGCCGTCCGCCCGGGCGCAGGCGCGCGCAGGCGGCCTCCAGCAGGGCCGTGCCGCCCAGCAGCCCGCCGCCCACGAAGACCCGGTCCGGGTCGGGCAGCTCGCCCAGGCAGGCCGGGGCCGTGCCGTGGTGCACCTCCACCAGGCAGGCCCCGGTGCGGCGCACGTTGGTGCGGATCATGGCCACGCGGTCGGCGTTTTTTTCCACAGCAAAGACCCGCCCGCGCCAGCACAGGGCCGAGGCCTCGATGCCCACGGCGCCGCAGCCCGCGCCCACGTCCCAGACCACGGAGCCGGGCCGGATGCGCAGGGCCGCCAGGGCCGCCGCGCGCACCGGGGCCTTGGTGATCAGGTTGCCCTCGTGGGCGTAGCCCTCGTCGGGCAGGCCCAGGCCAAGGGGCAGCTCCGGCGCGCCCACGCGCTCCAGGAGCACCAGGTTGCGCTTGGAAAAGCTCGTGCTGCCCGCCTCTTCCAGGGTGAAGCGCCGCACGCGCTCGGATTCGCTCTCCAGGTCTTCGAGCACCCACATCAGAAACAGCGGGCCGCATTTGTCCAGGATGGTCTGGGCGATGGCCGAGGGCACGCTGCGCCCGTCGGTGAACACGGCCACCCAGTCGCGCCATTGCAGGGCCGAGAACAGCGGGCCGTAGTCGTCGCGCCCGTGCAGCGACACGGCGGCCACGTCCTGCCAGGGGATCTTGACCTTGGCGGCGGCGGCTTGCAGCGTGCTGATGCCGGGGTAGATGCGCAGGATTTCCGGGCCCAGGCGGTCGATGAGCGTGGCGCCGATGCCGTAGAACAGCGGGTCGCCGTCGGCCAGGACCACCACCATGCGCCCGTCGGCATGGGCGTCGGCCAGGCGTTCGATCACCGCGTCCAGCGGGCTGGCCACGGGCAGCTTTTCGGCGGGGTGGTCCTCGAAAAATTCCAGGATGTCGCGGCCCGCACAGAGCAGTTCGGCGTGTTCGATGAGGCCCTGGGAGTGCTCGGGCAGGTTGTCGGGGTCCTGCCCCAGGCCGACGACGTGGATGGTCATGGTCCGTTTTCTCCTTGGATGGCGCAGAGCAGGCCGCCGTCGAAGCCGTAGACCCGCAGGGCGATGGCCGGGCCGGGCCCGGCGTGGCGCCGCGCGGCCCCCAGGGCCCGCGCGGCCACCTGGGCCAGGATAGCATCTTTTGCCGGATCGGCCAAAAGCATTTCCAGCACATGGCGCGCGGTGACGGCGCGGCGCGCCCCGGCCACGGCTCCGGGGGCCATGCCCGCCGCGGCGCACCAGCGCGCCAGCGCGCCGAAGTCGATGGCCGCCGTGTGGGCGTGGGTGTATTCGTGGCTCTGGGCCATCTTGACCAGCTTGCCGAAGTAGCAGCCCACGGTGACGCGCGCGAATCCGCGCCGGGCCGCGCCGCACAGGGCCAGGGCGAAGAAATCCGCGAACTGCACGAAGGCCAGGGGCGGCAGCGCGGGCAGGTCGGCGCGCAGCAGGGCTTCGGTGCGCCCGCCCGTGGCCAGGGCCGCGTGGTCCAGGCCCTGGGCCCGGGCCACGTCCAGCCCCTGGAGCACCGTGGCTGCCCAGGACTCGTGGCTGAAGGGCCGGACCGTGCCGCGCGTGCCCAGGATGGACACTCCGCCCACGATGCCCAGGCGGGCGTTCATGGTCCTGGTGGCGACCTCCTCGCCGTCCGGCACCTCCACCGTCACCCGCGCCGCCCCGGGGAAGCGGGCCGCGTCCAGGGCTTCGGCCACGGCGCGGCGGATCTGCGCGCGCGGGGCGGGGTTGATGGCCGGTTCCCCGGGGGGCACGGGCAGGCCCGGCAGGGTCACGCGGCCCACCCCGCGCCCGCCCAACAGCTCCACGGCCCCGGGCCGCCCGTCCGGGTCCAGCGTCACCAGCGCCTCCACGGCCCGGCCATGGGTGGCGTCGGGGTCGTCGCCGCCGTCCTTGATGACGCGGGCGCGCGCGCCGCCGTCCTCGGGCAGCACGGCGGCCACGGGCACCAGGAGCCGCCCGCCCGGGGGCAGGGGCGTGTCCACCCGCGCCGGGGCCGCCCCGGTGGCCAGCCACAGGGCCGCCGCCTTGGCCGCCGCTGCCGCCGCCGTGCCGGTGGTGAAGCCCTCGCGCAGCGCGCGGGTCACGGCGCGCCCTCCCAGGCCCGGCAGGCCGCCACCAGGGCCGGGGCCACGTCGGGGTTGGAGGCGAAATGCGCGTGGATGTAAGTGCCCAGGGCGTTGCCCACGGCGAAGCCCTCGGCCTGGTCCGTCCAGCCGTCGCGGGTGCGCACGCGGTAGAGCAGGCGCAGGGCGTCGGCGTCCTCGTCGCTGGCGCCCTGCGCCGGGCCGTCGGCGATGTGCGAGTAGTGGAATTCGTGGCCGCGCAGCATGGTCCAGGCCGGGCCGAGGATGCCCGCCTCGCGCGTGACCACCTCGCGGTAGCCCAGGGCGCTGCGCCGGGCGGCCATGGCCGCGCGCAGGGGGAAGACCCCGCACATGGGGTGCTCGGTGCCCGAGGCGTCGGTGAGCGCGCGCATGAGGTACATGAATCCGCCGCACTCGGCGTAGACCGGGGCGCCCGCCGCCGCCAGGGCGCGCACGGCCCGGCGCATGGGCGCGCCAGCCGCCAGCCGCGCGGCGTGCAGCTCGGGGTAGCCGCCGCCCAGGTACAGCCCGCGCAGCCCCGGGGGCAGCCCGGCATCGGCCAGGGGCGAGAAGAACACCAGTTGCGCCCCGGCGGCCTCCAGCAGGCGCAGGTTTTCGGCGTAATAGAAGCAGAAGGCCGCGTCGCGGGCCACGCCGATGCGCACCCGGGGGGCAGGGGCGGAGCAGGGAGGGGCGGAGAGAGGCGAGGACGGAGCCGGACGCGCGGCCTCGCCAGCATCCCCGGCGGCCTCGGGCGGCGCGGCGGGCTCCAGCTCCGCCGCCAGGGCCAGCACGCGGCCCACGTTGCATCCGGCCAGCATCCAGTCCGCCAGCCGGGCCACGGCTTCGGGGCCCAGGCCGTGGTCCTGCGCCGTGACCAGCCCCAGGTGCCGCGAGGGCAGGGCCAGGGCTTCGTCGCGGCCCAAAAGCCCCAGCACGGGCACCCCCGGCAGGGCCGAGGCCATGGCCTGCTCCAAAAGCTCGCGGTGCCGCGCCGAGCCCACGCGGTTGAAAAGCACCCCGGCCAGCCGCAGCCCCGGGTCGAACCCCGCGAACCCCGCCACAACCGCCGCCGCGCTGCGGGCCATGCTGCGCGCGTCCACCACCAGCAGCACCGGCGCGCCCAGCCATTTGGCCAGCTGCGCCGTGGAGCCGTCCTCCCCGGCGCCGTCCGCGCCGTCGAACAGGCCCATGACGCCCTCGACCACGGCCACGTCCGCCCCCGCGCTGTGGCGCGCGAAGACCTCGCGCACCCCGGCCTCGCCCATCATCCAGCCGTCCAGGTTCTGCCCGGTCCGGCCCGTGACCAGCTCGTGGTAGCCGGGGTCGATGAAGTCCGGCCCGGCCTTGAAGGGCTGCACCGTCAGCCCCCGGTGGCGGATGGTCGCCATGAGTGCCAGGGCGGCGGTGGTCTTGCCGCACCCGCTGTGCGTTCCGGCGACGACGATGGTTCGGGGCATGGGCGTGTGGGGTTGGGGTTGCGGGACGCCAGGAGCGAACAGGGCCTGCGGCCTTGGAAAAGGGGCGCGGGTCGGGCCATGGTCGGGCAAACGCGGCGAAAGTGCAAGGGCGGGGTGGGGGCGGGCGCGCCCGCCAGCTTGCCAGCCCCGGCCCGGGGCTGTAAGACCGGGCCATGGACGAACGCGAGAGCATGCGGGATCTGCGGCGCATTCCGGGCGTGGGGCCGCGCATGGCGGAGGATTTGCTGCGTCTGGGCTACAGGCGCGTGGCGGAGCTGGCCGGGGCGGACCCGCAGCAGATGTACGAGCGGCTCATGGCCCTGGAAGGGTGCCATGTGGACCGCTGCGTGCTCTACGTGTTCCGCTGCGCGCAGTATTTCGCGCGCACCGAGGGCCAGGCCCGCGACCCGGAGCTTTTGAAATGGTGGAACTGGAAGGACGGGCAGTGAGCGGATATTTCGAGGACGTGGGGCGGCGGGTGCTGGCCGGGGCGGCCCTGGGGCAGGACGAGGCCATGGAGCTGGGGCGGCGCGTGGGCGCGCTTGCGGCCCAGGGCGGCGAGGCGGCCCGGGCCCTGCTGGACGCCGCCCGGCGGGTCAAGGAGCGCCACTTCGGCCCGCACATCGGGCTGTGCTCCATCGTCAACGCCCGCTCGGGCGCCTGCTCCGAGGACTGCGCCTTCTGCGCCCAGTCGGCGCACCACAACGCCCGCCAGCGCGGGGCCTGCCGCGAGTATCCCTTCATCGGCCTGGAGGCCGTGGTCCAGGCCGCCCGGGCCGCCCGCGAAGCCGGGGCCACGCGCTTTGGCATCGTCACCAGCGGCAAGGCCCTGGGCGGGGCGGATTTCCAGGAACTGCTGCGCGCCGTGGCCGCCGTGCGCGCCCTGGGGCTGGCCGCCGACGCCTCGGTGGGCATCCTGCCGCGCGGGCGCCTGCAGGCCCTGCGCGACGCCGGGCTCGGGGCCTACCACCACAACCTGGAGACCGCGCGCAGCTTCTTCCCGCACATCTGCACCACCCACGCCTACGACGAGGACGTGGACACCGTGCGCCACGCCGTGGACCTGGGGCTGTACGTCTGCTGCGGCGGGCTCTTTGGCCTGGGCGAGGGCTGGGAGCACCGCGTGGAGCTGGCCCTGGAGCTGCGCGCCCTGGGCGTGCCCTCCGTGCCCGTGAACTTTTTGACGCCCATCCCGGGCACGCCTCTGGAAGGCCGGGCCCTGCTGTCCGCCGACGAGGCGTTGCGCATCGTGGCCCTGCTGCGGCTGCTGCTGCCCGACCGGCATGTGCGCATCTGCGGCGGGCGGCCCGCCGTCATGGGCGCGCGCAAGGCCGAACTGCTGACCTGCGGCGCCAGCGGCATCATGGTCGGCGACTACCTGACCACCCCCGGCGAATCCGTGGCTGCGGACCTGGCGGACCTGGAGCGCCTGGGGCTGGCGCCCGAGCCGCCGGACGTGGGCTGAAACGGGCCGCCGCCGGGCGGGTTTTTGGCCCGGACGGGCAGGCGGGAAACCCCTTGGCCTGGCCGCTCGAAGGGTGGGTCGCAGGCCGGGGCGCGGTCCGGGGCGCGGGCCGGTGGATCAGCGCCCGGCTTTGCCCTGGTCCTTAAAAAGGATGGGGTCGAGGCGCGAAAAGACCGAGCCCCCGCGGCCAAGATGGACGCGGGGGCCTGGATTTTTTGGGCGACACGGGAGGGCCCCTGGCGGGGCGGCCCGCTAGAGCAGGGGCACCCAGATTTCCGTGAGCAGTTCCTGCGGGGGCGTGATGGCAGGGTCGCGCAGGTAGATTTCCACGCTGGGCTGCGGGCTGAACTCGCGCCCGCTGCCCGGGCCCCAGACCCCGCAGACGTGGGCGTAGGTCGCGTGCATGGTCTCGTAGGGCCCCTGGTGCAGGACCACCGCGTACTGCCCGCCGCCCACGGTCTTCACGCCCACGTCGCCCTCGGGCCGGGTCTGCGGCGCCACGGCAATGCAGGCGTCGTAGCGTACCCGCTCGGGCGGGGTGGACTCGGGGTCGTCGTGGGACAGGCCCAGAAAGCGGGCCTGCGGGCCCAGCAGGCCCCGGGGCCCGGCCCAGGCGCACAGGCGCTCCCAGGCCGCGCCGCAGCCCATGTAGGGGCCCGTGTGGCGCACGTAGGCCACGGTGGTCTCGGGCAGGGTTTTCACGTTCACGTCCATGGTCGGTTCTCCCTTGTGCCGGGCTGCGGTGCCCGGGGTTGCGGTTGCGCCCGCCCGCGCGGCCTCGCGCCAGCGGCTGGGAGCCATGCCGAACTGCGCCCGGAAGGCCCGCGAAAAGGCCTCCAGGCTTTCATAGCCCGCGTCCAGGGCCACGCGCGTCACCGGCAGGGCGGTGAACTGCAGGCGGTGCCCGGCGCGTTGCAGGCGCAGCCGCCGCAGGTGCGCGCCCAGCGATTCGCCGACCATGCCCGTGAAGATGCGGTGGAAATGGTACGGCGAGAAACAGGCCACCCCGGCCAGCTCCTCCAGCGAGGGGTCGTCGTCCAGGTGCCGTTCCAGGTGGTCGAGCACCCGGTTCAGGCGCTCGGCGTAGGTCTCGCGCAGTTCGTCGTTCATGGCGTCCTCCTGGGGCCCGTATAGCGGACCTGTGCGCGGCCCGCCTGACCGCCTTTGCTTTTCCGCGCGCGCCCGGGGGTTGACTCCCGGCCCGGGGCGGCCTACTTGAGTGGACCCCCAGGGGGCAACGCACCACAGGAGAATCCCATGTCCGACCTGATGACCCGCGCCGTGGCCGATGTGGCCGAGGTGATGAAGTTCGAGAACTGGCTGCGCTTCTACTTCGTCAAGGAAGAGGAAGGCGAGGCCGTGCGCATCGAGATTCCCGCCGAGATCATGGAGCACCTGAAAAAGACCCAGGAGCACCTGGCCGGGCTGGCCGAACAGTACAACGGCGAGCTGGTGGACTACCAGAAGTCCTGCACCGACACCTGCGCCCATGTGGCCCTGGTCTACGACGGCAACAAATACCCCCCCGGCACGGTGACCAGCGTGTGGGACACCAAGGCCCTGAAGCTGGAGATGTACCTCTTCGGCCTGTGGATGCAGGGCCACGAGGCCCAGCTCGACGAGGAGTTCATGGACTTCCCGGCCTGGCTGTCCGGCTTCGAGCAGTGGAAGAACACCGCCGAGGTCCAGGACTACCTGGACCGCCTGACCGACGTGGGCCAGCGCGCCAACCAGTAGCCCCCGCGCCAGTTTCCTTTCAGCGCAAAAGGGCGAGGCTCAGGCCTCGCCCTTTTTGCATTTCCTGGGGGCAGTCCTTTTCGCGCGTCCTGCCCGCTCGGGCCACAGCTCCCCGCGCCCCCTACTTCTTCACCTGCTCCCACAGCGCGTTCATCTCGTCCAAAGTCAGTTCGGCGATGTCGCGGCCCTGGGTGCGGGTGGTGTCTTCCATGGCGCCGAAGCGGGCCAGGAATTTGGCGTTGGCGTCGTCCAGGGCGGCGTTGGCCTTGATGCCGTGGCGGCGGCCATATTCCACGAGGCTGAAGAGGTAGTCTCCGAACTCCTCCTGCATCCGCGCGGGGTCGGCGCTGGCCTTGGCCTGTTCCCACTCGCGCCATTCGTCGGCCATGTGCGCGGCCTGCTCGGCGTCGGTGGCCCAGGTGAAGCCGGTGCGCGCGGCCTTGGAGTTGATGCGGTAGGCCTTGAGCAGCGGCGGCAGGCCCTTGGGCAGGCTCTCGAACACGCGCTTGGGCTGCTCGTCGGCCTCGGCTTTCTCGGCGCGCTTGATGCGCTCCCAGTTGCGCAGCAGCTCTTCCTGGCTCTCCAGCTTCAGGTCGCCGAACACATGGGGGTGGCGGCGGATCATCTTGGCGGCGGAGTAGCGCAGGGAGTCGGAGAAATCGAAGTGCCCGGCGCGCTGGTAGAGGGTGGCCACGAACAGCAGCAAGAAGGCCACGTCGCCCAGCTCCTCCATGACCTCGGCGCGGGTGTCGGGGCAGGAGCGCTCCGGGGTGTCGGCGCGGATGGCCTCGGCCAGCTCGAAGCTCTCCTCCACCACGTAGTCGGTCATGGTCTGGGGGGTCTGCTTGCGGTCCCAGGGGCAGCCGTTTTCGGCCAGCAGGGCGTCGATGACGGCGAAGAGTTCGCGCAGGGCTGGGCCGTGGTCCGGGGCGCAGGTGGTGTCGGGGGTCATTTCTTGGCGTCTTCCTCTTGCTTGGTGATGGCCTGGCCGATGGCGTCCAGCAGCTGGCGGGCCTGGTCGGTCATGGCGGGATCCTGGTTCTCGGGGGCGTCCTGGCCCTGCGGCCCCAGGGCGGGGACGGGCAGGGCCTGGGGCAGCATGCGCAGGGGGTCGAAGTCGGCCATGCCCTCGGGCATCTTCTCGCGCAGATATTCGGCGCCGGGCCGCAGGTAGGGCACGGCCTGGGAGCGCTGCACGAAATCGGCCTCGGGCAGGAAGGTCAGCAGCCCGGCCAGGATCACGCAGCACAGCAGCCAGGCCTTGGCCAGACCCACGGCCAGCCCGCCGGGCATGTCGATCCAGCCCACGGGCGAGGCCTTGAGGATCTTGGCGATGATCCAGGTCAGGATCTTGACCGCGAGCATGACCCCGAAGAACACGACGATGTAGGCCGCGAACTGGGCCACCCCGGGGCTTTCCACCCACTGGTCCAGGTGCGGGGCCACGGCGGGGCCGTGCTCGGCGGCCAGCCACCAGGCGCCGATGACCCCCAGGGTGGACAGCACCTCCTTGAGCAGGCCGCGAAACAGCCCGCGCACCCCTAAAAGCAGGGCGAGGGCGCCAAAAACGATGTCGAGCATGCTGATCATCGGCGTGTCCTTTCGCCCCTGGGGGCGGGGAGGTGCGTTCACGGCCAGGGAAACGGGCACGGGCCCTGGCCTTTGCCCCGGGGGCGGGGCAGCGCGGGCGCCGGGTCCGGGCGCCCCATAGCCTGTAGCAGAGTCGGGCCCAAAGGTGAACAGCCGCCGCAAGGCGGTGAACGGCGCGGCGCCGCACTGCCCTGGCCGGGGCCCGCGCCGGGCCCCGCGCGGCCCAGCGGCGCCCTGGCCCTGTGGACGGCGCCCACGGGCCGTTGAACGGCGGGCCCCGAACGCGCCCGCCGCCCGCCCGGAGTTTGGGCCGTTCACCGAAAATGGCGTGCAACCCCGCTTGCGGCCCCGTAGACGGGAGGCATGGACACCCGGGGGCCCCGCCCCCGGGCGCACCGGGCCGGGGCCCGGCGCACAGGCAACAGGACCGGGGGTGACCCATGACACAGGCACAGGGCTCCATGCGCGACTACTGGCGCAGGAACGTCGGCTACATGACCGTCTTGCTGGCCATCTGGGCGGCGGTCTCCTACGGCTGCGGCATCGTCTTCGTCGAGCCGCTCAACGCCGTGACCATCGGCGGGTTCCCGCTGGGCTTCTGGTTCGCCCAGCAGGGATCCATCTTCGTCTTCGTGGTGCTGATCTTCGTCTACTACCTGCTCATGCTGCGGCTCGACAGGAAGTTCGACGTCCACGAGTAGACCGGCGGCAACCTCGCACAAGGTCGCCCACGGGCGACGGGAGCGCATATGACGATCAAATTCTGGACATACATCATGGTCGGGCTGACCTTCGGCCTGTATATGACCATCGCGTGGGTCTCACGCGTGAAAGACACCAAGGGCTTCTACGTGGCGGGCGGCGGCGTGCCGCCCCTGGCCAACGGCATGGCCACCGCCGCCGACTGGATGAGCGCCGCCTCGTTCATCTCCATGGCCGGCATCATCTCGTTCACCGGCTACACCGGCGCGGTCTACCTCATGGGCTGGACCGGCGGCTACGTGCTGCTCGCGCTGCTGCTCGCGCCCTACCTGCGCAAGTTCGGCAAGTTCACGGTGCCGGACTTCGTGGGCGACCGCTACTACTCCAACACCGCGCGCGTGGTGGCCCTGATCTGCGCCATCTTCGTCTCGCTGACCTACGTGGCGGGCCAGATGCGCGGCGTGGGCATCGTGTTCTCGCGCTTCCTCGAAGTGGACGTGAACACCGGGGTGATCATCGGCATGGTCATCGTCTTCATGTACGCCGGGTTGGGCGGCATGAAGGGCATCACCTGGACCCAGGTGGCCCAGTACCTGGTGCTCATCGTGGCCTTCATCATCCCGGCGGTGGCCATCTCGCGCATGGTCACGGGCAGCGTGATCCCCCAGCTGGGCTTCGGCTCGACCATCCTCGCCGGGCCCGACGCGGGCAGCTACCTGCTGGAAACCCTGGACAAGATCGGCCAGGACCTGGGCTTTACCGCCTACACCTCGGCCTTCGGCCCGGGCAACAGGTCCATGCTCGACGTGCTGTGCATGACGCTCTCGCTCATGGTCGGCACCGCCGGGCTGCCCCACGTCATCATCCGCTTCTACACCGTGCCCAGCGTGCGCGCCGCGCGGCTCTCGGCGGGCTACGCGCTGCTGTTCATCGCCATCCTCTACACCACGGCCCCGGCTGTGGCGGCGTTTGCCCGCTACAACATGGTCAATACCATCAACGAGACGCCCTACGCCCAGGCCCCGTCGTGGTTCAAGAACTGGGAGCGCACCGGGCTCATCGCCTGGATGGACAAGAACGGCGACGGCGTGATCCAGTACCGCGCCGGGGCGCCCTTCGCGGGCAAGCCTCAGTCCACCGGGCAGACCGGCGAGCACGGCCAGGTGCTGCTGGCCAACGCCCCCTCGGACACCCCCGGCGAGCTGTACGTGGACCCGGACATCATGGTCCTGGCCAACCCCGAGATCGCCTCGCTGCCGGCCTGGGTCATCGCCCTGGTGGCGGCGGGCGGCCTGGCTGCGGCCCTGTCCACGGCCTCGGGGCTGCTGCTGGTCATCGCGTCGAGCATCTCCCACGACCTCTACTACCGCATCATCAACCGCAACGCCTCGGAGCGCGCGCGCCTGACCCTGGGCCGGGTGATGATCGGCGTGGCCGTGTGCGTGGCCGGATACTTCGGCATCAACCCGCCCGGCTTCGTGGCCCAGGTGGTGGCCCTGGCCTTCGGCCTGGGGGCGTCGAGCTTCTTCCCCATCCTGGTGCTGGGCATCTTCTGGAAGCGCGCCACCCGCGAGGGCGCCATCTGCGGCATGATCGCGGGCATCGGCTTCACCATGCTCTACATCGTGCAGACCAAGTTCCTGGGCGTGGCGCCCTGGTTCCTGGGCGTGAGCCCCGAGGGCATCGGCGCCGTGGGCATGGTGATCAACTTCGCCGTGACCATCGCGGTCTCGGCCTTGACCCCGGCCCCGCCCCAGGCCATCCAGGAGATGGTGGAGAACGTCCGCTTCCCGCGCGGGGCGGGCGCGGCGGTGGACCATTAGCGCACCCGAACCGGCGCGCCCCGGCCACACGAGCCGGGGCGCGCCCCTCCCAAGCGAGGCGCCATGAACAGGCCAGGTGACGTGTTTTCCGCACAGGCTTCCGAGCTCGTGCCCTTTTTGCGCAAGACCCTGCCCTTCAGCGACCTGGACGACAAGGCCCTGGAAACCCTGGCCCGGTCGTGCACCATCGACTTCCACCCCAAGGGCACCCGCCTGCTGACCCAGGGCGTGACCCTCGTGGAATACGTGCTGCTCATCCGCAGCGGCGCGGTGAAGCTCTTCCTCACTCGCGACGGCGCGCCGGACACGCTCATCGACTACCGGGGCGAGGGCGGTGCCGTGGGCGCCCTGGGCGTCATCCGCGAGGCCCGCGCCAGCCTGAGCGCAGAAACCATCGAAGACACCTTCTGCTTCAAGATCCCCGGGGCCGTGTTCCGCGCGCTCATCGCCGACTACCCGGCCATAACCCAGTACTACCTGCAGAACTTCTCGGAGAACTACATCGAGAAGGCCTTCTCCGAGCTGCGCCGCCAGCACGCCGACCTGTGCGCCGCCAGCCCCCTGGTGCTGTTCTCCACCCGCGTGGGCGACGTGATCCGCCGCCCGCCGCTGATGGTCGCCTCGGGCAGCACCGTGCGCGAGGCCGCGCGGACCATGGTCGAGCACGGGGTGGGCTCGCTGCTGGTCACCGACCCGCGCGGCGACGCCGTGGGCATCGTCACCGACAAGGATCTGCGCCGCGCCGTGGCCGACGGCGAAGCCCACGACGCGCCCGTGGAGTTCATCATGAGCTCGCCCCTGGCCACGGTCAGCCACCGCGAAATCTGCTTCGACGCCCTGCTGCGCATGATGAGCGCCCAGATCCACCACCTGGCCGTGATGCGCGGAGGCCATGTGGCGGGCATGGTCACCTCCCACGACATCATGCTCCTGCAGGGCCGCTCGCCCATGTACCTCTTCCGCGAGATCGCCGGGGCCCGGACCATCGCCGACCTCTACCCCCTGGCCGAAAAGGTGCCCATGACCGTCGGCTCCCTGGTGGAGGAGGGCGCCAAGGCCCGCAACATCACGCGCATGATCACCATCATGAACGACCTGATCCTGGAAAAGCTGCTGACCTTCCTCCAGGACGAGATGGGCCCGGCCCCGGTGCCCTTCTGCTGGCTGCTCATGGGCTCCGAGGGCCGCAAGGAGCAGACCTTCCACACCGACCAGGACAACGCCCTGGTCTACCGCGACCCCGCGAACCAGGCCGAGGCCGACCGCTGCCAGGACTACTTCACCCGCTTCTGCGAGGCCGCCATCGGCCACCTGGTGCGCTGCGGCTACCCGCTGTGCCCCGGGGACATGATGGCCTCCAACCCGCGCTGGCGCATGCCCCTGGCCCGGATGCGCGATTTCTTCGAGACCATGGTCCTGCTGCCCGAGCCCGAGGAGGTGCTGCGCGCGACCATCTTCTTCGACTTCCGCCCCGGCTACGGCCAGGCCGAGCAGGGCGAGGCCCTGCGCCGCCATGTGGCCCTGCACGCCGCGCGGCAGGACGTGTTCCTGCGCCACCTGGCCCGCAACTGCCTGGCCACCCGCCCGCCCCTGTCCTTCTTCCGCAACATCATCGTGGAGAAGGACGGCGCCCACAAGGACACCATGGACCTCAAGACCCGGGCGCTGACGCCCTTTGTGGACTTCGCCCGGCTGTTCGCCCTGCGCCACGGCCTGCACGAGACCAATACCTTCGACCGCCTGGAGATCCTCAAGGATCAGGGGCACATCCCGCCCGACCTGGCCGTGGAGGCCCTGGAGGCCTACGAGTTCCTTATGCAGCTGCGCCTGGTGCACCAGATGGGCCGCATCAACGCGGGCGGGGCCCCCGACAACCGCCTCAACCCCGCCAGCCTCTCGGAGCTGGAAAAACAGACCCTCAAGGAGACCTTCGGCGTGGTCCGCTCGTTGCAGACCTTCGTCAAGGAAGCCTTCAGCCTCAACGTGGGCTGACAAAGGAGCACGGCCATGATGATGACCCCCGCCCCGGCCCCCGTCGCCGCCCTGGCCCGCGTCTTCGGGCGCTTCGCCCGCCCGCCCAGGAGCGAGCTGCTGCGCGCCAACCACGCGCACTTCGAGGCCTTCGACCAGAACCGGCCCCTGGCCGACTACGAGTTCTGCGTGGTGGACACCGAGCTCACCGGCCTCTCCCCGGCCAGCGACGAGATCGTCTCCATCGGCGCCGTGCGCATCCGCGACCTGTCCATCACCGCCGATTCCTTCTATACCCTGGTGGCCCCGCGCGGGCCCGTGCCCAAGGTCGCCACCATGATCCACCGCATCACCCCCGGGATGCTGCGCGATGCCCCGCGCCTGCGCGAGGTGTTCCCCGACTTCCTGCGCTTCTGCGGCGGGGCGCTGGTCGTGGGCCACAACGTGGGCCTGGACATCTCCTTCCTGGACCGCGCCGCGCGCGATATCCTCGGCGGCAGGCTGCGCACCCCGTGCATCGACACCATGCGCCTGGCCCAGGTCTACCAGCAGGAACTGTGGGAAAACTACTACGACCAGTTCGACGCCACCGTCTCCTACCAGCTCGGGCACCTGTGCAAGAACTACGGCCTGCCGACCTTCGACCAGCACAACGCGCTGTACGACGCCATGCAGACCGCCTACCTGTTCCTCTTCCTGGTCAAGAAGCTGCGCTCGGGCGGCATCAACACCCTGCGCGACCTCTACATGGCCGGGCGCAGCTGGCGGTGGTACCTGTAGACGCAAAGCGCCGGGAAAGGGGGGCGGGGAAACCCCCTTTTTCCCAAGCGCCAAAAGCCGGTTTCCCCGCCCCCCTCTCCCGGACCCTCTCCCCCCACCCCTTCCGGGAAAATGCGCTCTTTTGGGGGGCAGGAGCGGCGCCGCTTGGGGTGCCGCCCAGGGGCGGGAGGTTCGTGTTTTTTGGGGGGCGGGCTTTGCGTGCAAAGGGCTGTTGAATGGGCTATTCTTGGCAACGTCTTTGTCCCCCGGTCGTGCCTGGATTCCGGGCCCGCGCCCGGCAGGCTGGCCGTGGGGGCGCTGCGGGCTTCGGCAGGGGCAGACTGCCCGGCGCCTGGTCCCGCCCCGGCCCGTTGCGGCGCTTCGCCGCGGCGGGCCGGGGCGGCGAGTGGAGTCGAGGGGCCGTTGGCCCCTCGCGGGGGGCCGGGGGCGGCGCCCCCGGGTCTGCGGCCCGGGCCGTGGCGGCGGCCCCGGGTCTGCGGCCTGGGCCGTGGCGCAGTGGTGAACGCGAGGAGGATGCGATGAAGGGCTATGTGGTGTTGCTGGGGCTGCTGTGGGTTGGCGGGCTGCTGCGCGGGGCGGGGCTGGCGCTGTTCGGGGCGCATGCGGAGCTGGCGGCTCTGGCCCTGGCCGAGGCCGCGCTGTTCGGGCTGTGTCTGGCGGCGGGCGTGGAGCTGGCTTTCGGGCGGCGCGTGGTGCGCCTGGAGGGGCCGCGTTGGGGGCTGGCGGGCCGGGCGGCCCTGAGCCTGGGAGGCCTGGGGGCGTTCGTGGTCCTGCTCGGTCCGGAGCTTGGCCTGCCGGGCGGCGGGCCGCTGGACGCCCTGCTGGCGTTTTTGCCCGCGTTGCTGTTCGCCGTGCCGCCCATACTGCTGGCCCACGAGCGGGCCAAGGCGCGGTAGCGCGGTGGTGGACGCCGCCGCTGCCCGTTGCCGCGATGGGCCGTGGGGTGGCGGCGCTGCCTGCGGGCGCGGGTGGGTGCCCGGGGCCGTCAGTAGGCGAAGGGCTCCTGGTCGTGCATGGCGAAGATGAAGGGGATGTCCGGCGGGTCCGTGGGGCGCGCGTGGTCGGCGGCGATGGCGTGGCCCTCGCCCAGCAGCACGCCCACCACGCCGGGGAAGGTCAGGCGCGGCAGGGGCGTGGGGCCCAGGGGTTCCAGGGCGCCGCAGACCTCGACCCAGGCTCCGGCCTCGGGCAGCTCGGGCGCTTGGCGCACCACGAAGCCCACGCCCACGGCGTCGGCCAGGCAGCAGACGACCTGCACGCGCACCAGGGCGAACTCCCCGCGCGCGTCCAGCTCCGGGCTGCGCACGGCCATGCCGCGCACGGCCAGGCGTTGCGGGGCCTGGATTCCCGAGCCGGGCATGGTACCCGCCAGCAGTTCCGCGAGGTTCAGGCGCACGTACTGCACGCCGTCCACCGTGACCCGGGGTTCGAGGGTTTCTGCGGCTTCCTGGACCGAGGTGGGGCCGGTGAGGGGCGTGTGCTCCGGGGCCGAGGGCAGGGTGGCCTGCTGCGCGCCCAGGGCCAGGCCGGCCATGAGGGCCATGACCACGCCGCCCGACACGGCGGGGCGGTGCCCGCGCGCCAGCCAGGCCGCCACGGCCAGCAGCAGCAGCGCGGCCCCGGCGCTCCCGGTCAGCCAGCGGAAGCGGGGGTTGAGGAACATCCAGTAGTTGTCGGCCAGGGCCAGATGGAGCATGACCCCGCCCAGGGCGGCCAGTGCGGCGCCCTGGCCCAGCCGGGCCCAGGGCAGGGAGCGCACGGTCATGCTAGCGCCCCCCCGCCAGGCCCAGGGCCAGGGCCAGCAGCAGCACCGAGACCGTGGGCACCACCACCAGCGCCACGGCCAGCCGCCGGTGGAACGTCACCAGGAACATGGGGATGAGCTTGAGGTCCACCATGGGGCCCAGGGCCAGGAAGGCCAGCTGCGCCGCCCGGGGCACCATGGCGAAGGACGCGGCCACGAAGGCGTCGGCCTCGGAGCACACCGACAGCAGCACCGCCAGCAGCATCATGCCCGGCACGGAGACCAGCACGCTGTCGCCCAGCCAGGCCAGGGCCTCCAGGGGCGTGAAGGTCTTGAACGCGGCGGCGGCGCAGGCCCCCAGCACCAGGAAGCGGCCCATGGAGAGGAATTCGTCCGCCGTGTGCGTGGCCACGCGCATGAGCCGGGACCCGCCGTGGCTGTGGCCGCAGCCGCAGCCGCAGCCGGGGGCGTGGGCTTCGGCGGGCCGGGCCTGCCCGGGCATGGGCCCCAGCAGCGGGCGGGGCAGGCGCAGCACGTCGCCGGGCCGGGCCTCGCCCAGGGCCAGGCCCATGGCCACGGCGGGCACGGCCACCAGGATGACCCGCCACAGGGCCATGTACCACTGGCCGGGGAAGGCCACCAGGGTCGAGAGCAGCGACACCGGGTGCATCACCGGCGCGGCCAGCATGTAGGGGATGACCACCCGGGGCGGCACCCCACGCAGCAGCAGCTTGCGCGCGATGGGCACCACGCCGCATTCGCAGGTGGGCACTACCAGCCCGGCCAGCAGGCCGAAGCCGACCTGCCCGCCCGGGGAGCGCGGCACCAGCCGTTGCAGCGCCGTATCGGGTACGCAGACCTCCACCAGCGAGCCCAGCAGGGCCCCGGCCAGCAGGAAGGGCGCGGCCTCGAAGACGATGGCCGTGACGTAGGAGGCGAATTCCAGCAGCAGGTCCATGGCGGTCCGGGGGAGCGGGGTGGCGGCTCGCGGCGGGGTGCGGCGGCGCCGGTTCCGGCAACCTAGCGCCGTGCGCCGCCCGGCGCAAGCCTCTTTCCCCGGGGGCGGGCATGGTGTATACGGGGGCAACCTTGCTTGAGGAGCGCGCCATAGACCCCTTCATCCAGTGCATCGATGTCGCCCGGCACTACGCCGTGCGCGGCGGCCTGCTCGGCACGCAGCGGGCCGTGGTCCGCGCCGTGGACGGCGTGACCCTGGACGTGGCCCGGGGCGAGACCCTGGGGCTGGTGGGCGAGTCGGGCTGCGGCAAGTCCACCCTGGCGCGGCTGCTGCTGCGCCTGGAGCACCCCGGCGCGGGGCGCATCGTGGTGGACGGGCAGGACCTGGCCGACGCCCCGGCGGCGTTTCTGGCGGCCTATCCGCGCAAGGTGCAGATGATTTTTCAGGACCCGTTTTCGTCCTTGAACCCGCGCCGGAGCATCGGGGCGACCATCGTCGAGCCCCTGGCCATCCACGGCGTGCCCCGGGCGGCGCGCGCGGCGCGGCTGGCGGAGCTCATGGAGCGCGTGGGCCTGCGGCCCGAGCTGGCCGGGCGCTACCCCCACGAGTTTTCCGGGGGCCAGCGCCAGCGCGTGGCCATCGCCCGCGCCCTGGCCCTGAACCCGGACTGCGTGGTCTGCGACGAGCCCGTGTCCGCCCTGGACGTGTCCATCCAGGCCCAGGTCATCAACCTGTTGCGCGAGCTGCAGCGCGACTTCGGCCTGACCTATGTGTTCATCTCCCACGACCTGTCGGTGGTCGGGCACGTCTCCGACCGCGTGGCCGTGATGTACCTGGGGCGGCTTATGGAGCTGGCCCCGGCGCCGGAGCTGTTCGCCGACCCGCTGCACCCCTACACCCGGGCCCTGCTGCTGGCCGTGCCCGTGCCCGACCCGGCGCGCCGGGGTCCGGCGGCCCGGCTGGCGGGCGACCCGCCAAGCCCCATGGCCCCGCCGCCGGGCTGCCCCTTCCATCCGCGCTGCCCCGAGGCCATGCCCGTGTGCGCCGCCGCCCCGCCGCGCTGGGCCGAGGTCGCCCCCGGGCGCTACGTGGCCTGCCACCTGCACGCCGGGCCCGCCTAGCCCGGGCGCACGCCGGGGGGCCGGGTAGCACGCCAGACACCGGGCCCGGAGCCAGACGCCAGACGCCGGGGCCCGGAGCCAGGTGCCGGGGGCCCGATGCCAGGCGCCAGACACCACAAGGCCGCGCGACGGAACCCGTCGCGCGGCCTTGTGGTGCCCGGACCCGGGGGCCTCAGCTGTCCTGGAGATTCAGGGTCACGTTGAAGGCCACGGCGTAGAAGTGGTGGAAGAAGTCCACGTACTCCACGGTCACGTCGTCGGGCACGGTGATGCGCGCCGGGGCGAAGTTGATGATGCCCTTGATGCCCGCGTCCACGAGGTAGTTGGTGGCGCGCTGGGCGCGCTCGGGCGGGGTGGTGATGATGCCGATCTCGATGTCGAGATCCTCGGCCTTTTCCTTGAGGCGGCGCGAGCAGATGACTTCCAGGCCGGAGACGACCTCGCCGATCTTGAAGGGGTCGCAGTCGAAGGCGCCGACGATGTGGAACCCGCGCAGCTTGAACTCGCGGTGGTTGAGCAGGGCCCGGCCCAGGTTGCCGATGCCCACCACGCAGGTGCGCCAGACGCGGTCCACGCCCAGGGCCTTCTTGATGCTGCCGATGAGGTCCTGGACATAGTAGCCGACCCCGCGCACGCCGAATTCGCCGAAGTAGGCGAGGTCCTTGCGGATCTGGGAGGGGTTCACGTCGCAGGTACGGGCCAGCAGCTCGGAGGAGATGACTTCCTTGCCATCGCGCTGCAGCGTCTCCAGAACCTGGATGTAGACTGCCATGCGCTGGATGGTGGCGCGGGGTATGTGTTGGCTTTTGAGCGACATTGGCGGCCAGATTATGTGAAATTAGTAACGATGTAAACAGAAAAAAGGAGGCCGTGCGGGCACGGCCTCCTTGTTTCGAATCACGCGTTAGGCAACGAAGGGGTTGGCGAAGAGCAGCAGCAGGCAGACGACCAGGGCGTAGATGGCCAGGGACTCCACGAAGGCCAGGCCCAGGATCAGCATGGTCTGGATCTTGCCAGCGGCCTCGGGGTTGCGGGCGGTGCCTTCGCAGGCGGCCTTCAGGCCCAGGCCCTGGCCGATGCCGCAACCGGCGGCGGCGATGGCCATGCCGATGGCGCAGGCCCACATGATGTTGGACAGCACCTCGGGGGCGGCGTCAGAGGCGAAGGCCAGGGAGGCGATGGACAGCAGGGCCACGGTGTTCAGGGCGGTCAGCAGAACTTTACGCATTGGAGTGACTCCTTGAAAGGTTGTATTGTGTCGGTCGTTGGACCATTTCCCCCAAAGTGGGTGCGGCCTAGTGCGCGTGATCCAGGGAGCCCTTCAGGTAGATCATGCCGAGCATGAAGAAGATGAAGGCCTGGATGAACTTGGCCAGTACGAACAGGAAGTACATCGGCAGGGAGCCGACGATGGGCGCCAGCATGAACATCAGGATGAGCACGATTTCCTCGCCCTTGATGTTGCCGAACAGTCGCAGCGTGAGCGAGAGCGGCCTGGCCAGGTGGGAGATGAACTCCAGGATGATCATCAGCGGCGCCATGGCCGGGACCGGGCCCATGAAGTGTTTGATGTAGCCCGCGCCCCATTTCTTGATGCCGATCCAGTTGTAGTACATGAACAGGAACAGCGCCAGGGCGGCGTTGGTGTTGACGTTGGCCGTGGGCGCGTCCAGGCCCGGAATCAGGCCGAACCAGTTGCAGGGCAGGATGAACAGGAACAGGATGACGATGACGTGGAAGATCTCGCGGCCCTTCTCGCCGACGTTGGCGACGCAGAAGTTTTCGAGGCCTCCGATGATCAGCTCGAAGACGTTTTGCAGCTTCCCGGGCACCAGGGTCAGGTTCTTGCGGACCAGGATGCCGATGGTGAACAGCAGGAGCATGACCACCCAGGTGTAGGCCACATGGACGGGCACACCAGTGATGCCCACGGCCTCCAGGGCCGCGGGAACGATGAATTGCGGATGCGGAAGTCCACCAGCCATATCGGTAACGCCTCCTTGATATGTTTTCCCACCAAACCGGGTCAGCTCGCGGATGGTTTCCCCGTCACCCGTGAAATGGCCCAGATGAGAACAGTCGCAATCCCCGTGGACAGGCCGAGCAGCAGGGCGGGGATGGACGCACCCGCCCAGGCGATGAGCCCCACCATGACCGCTGCGGTCAGGATCAGCCGCCCGTAGAACCTGAGAAGCAGGTTGGCCACGGCGCCGTCACGGTTCACCAGCACCCGCTGCAGGAAGCCTGCGAGCAGGTAGAAATTGAAACTCGCCAGCAGGGCGCCCGCTGCCGCGTCCAGCAGCCAGGGCCACCGCCAACCGAGCACCAGGGCCAGGGCGCACAGGGCGCCCGTCAGGGCCAGCTGGTCGCGCACCAGCATGCGCGTCTCGCGGTGGCTGAAGCCCCGGCGCAGCAGCTGGCGCTCAATGCTTGTCAGAATCCTGCGCATCGCCGTCGCCCTGGTCGTCCGGGCGGCCTTGCAGCCGCCGCGCCTCCTGGAACATGTTGCGGAACCCCGAAACGATGCCCAGGAGCAGAAAAATGAGCAGAAACCAGGGCCTGGTGCCCAGCCATTTGTCCAGATACCAGCCCATGCCCAGGCCGATGAAGGTGGATGCCACCATGTGCATCCCCATCGTGCCCACGTCGGCCAGGGTGGTCAGGGCAGGTTTCTTCTTGTTCTTGCTGCCAAAGAGCATCGCACTCCTGCGGCGTGCGCCGGTCGGGCCGGACCGCTTCGTGCATTCGTTCACAAACATCGCGTGCCTACCACAGCAGGCGCGCGGACGTCAACGTTCTTGAGCGGTTCCGGGCATGTTTTTTTCACCCGCCGGGCCGGGGCGGCGCCGGGCGGGCCGGGATTTTCTACGCCTGCGGGCCGCGTTTGTCCAGGCGTGTGGCGGGCGGCGGCGGCGCGGCCCAGGCTGTCGTCCGTGTCGCCGCTCCGGGCCTGCACGGCGCGGATCGGACCCCGGCGTCGCCGTGCTGCCCCAGGCCGCCGTTCCGGGCCTGCACAGGGGCGCCGCCTTCCGCCTCCGGCGCGCGGGGCAAGGGGGCACGCAAGAAGAAGCCCTCGACCCGACCCCCTCGTCTTCCTGCGCGCGGGGCAAGGCATGGCGGGGCCTGCGCGCCCTGCATGCCCCGCCCTGCGGCGCATAAAGGGAAAAGGCCTTCTGCCCCCGGCGTTTGCGGGCGCACCCTTGACCGCGCCCGGGGGATGGCATACCGGGTGGGCATGAGCGCAGACACCCCGAAAGCCGCACCCGGTGGCGCGCCGCAGCCCGCGCGGGCCAGGGTCCTAGTGGCCGACGACGACCGCGCCGTGCGCGCCCTGGTGGCGTTCCATTTCCGCGACGCCCCGTGGGAGACCGCGCTGGTGGCGGACGGGCAGGCCGCCGTGGAGGCCTTTGCCGCCGCCCCGTGGGACGCGGTGCTGCTGGACCTGGAGATGCCCGGGCTGTCCGGCGGCCAGGCCGCCCAGGCCATGCGCCGGGCCGAGGCCGAGCAGGGTCGCGCCCCGGTGCCCATCCTGGCCCTGTCCGCCGGGGGCGTGGGTGGCCTTGTGGCCCCCGGGCCGGGCTTTTCCGGCGCGCTGTCCAAGCCGTTCACCCGCCAGGGCCTGCTGGGCGCCGTGGCGGACGCCCTGGGCGCCCCGGCGCCTTCGCCCGGCCAGGGGACGGACCCGGCCCTGCGCCACCTGCTGCCCCGGCTCTACGATTCCGTGGCCGAGCTGGCCGCCGAGGCCGCCACGGGCCTGGAGACGGGCGACCTGGACGCCGTGGCCCGCGCCGGGCACAAGATGCGCGGCGCCACGGCCTGCTTCGGGGTCCGCCCCCTGGCCGAGGCCGCCGCGCGCCTGGAGCGCGAGGCCCAGGCCGGGGATGGCCCCGCCGCCGCCCTGGCCCTGGAGGCCCTGGCCGGGCTGCTGGAAACGTCCCGCCCCTGAGGCCGCCGCGCGCGGTTCGCCGCCGCCGGGGGCCTGCCGGGGCCCCGCCGCGCGCCGCAGAAGTCTTTCCCGGCGGTTTGCGGCGCGTCGGCCCCGGGCCCCGGCCCACGGGCCCGCGCCGCAGGCCCGCAGCCCGGCCTGCCCGCCAGCCAGGACAGCGCACCGTGCATCATGCCCGAAAAAGGGGCCGCCCTCGCTGGCGAGGGCGGCCCCTTTTCATGGCATCAGCAGCCCGTGGATTTTCCCCGGACGCCCCGACGCCCGGTCCCGGGTCCGCAAACGGCGCCCGGGCTGGGCCCACTCCTGCGGGGGGACGCCCTAGAAGGGCGGGCGGCGCCCGCCGACGCCGGGCGCCCGGGCTGGGCCCGGTCCTGCGGAAGGGCGCCCTGAAGGGGCGGGCGCCGCTAGCGGAAGAGTTCGTATTCGTGGGCGAAGGGCGCCAGCTCCGAGGCCGAGGCCAGGCCGAGCTTGCGCACGAGGTTGGCCTTGTGCTTTTCCACGGTCTTGACGCTGATGCACAGCTCGCGGGCCAGGGCCTTGTTGCCCCGGCCCTGGGCCGCCAGGCGCAGCACGAGCACCTCGCGTTCGGAGAGCCTGTCCAGCACCGAGGGCGGTCCCTGTGGCCCGGCGCCCGGCTCCTGGGCCAGCAGGGCCCCGGGGATGTCCGGGCTCACGTAGCGCTCGCCAGCGAGCACGGCCTCCATGGCCCGCAACAGCTCGGGGGCGGTGGTGCTCTTGAGGGCGTAGCCGTCGGCCCCGGCGGCCAGGGCGCCCCGGATATGGGCCTCGCCCTTGCACGCCGTGAGCGCCAGCACCTTGATCCGGGGGAAGCGGCGCTTGATGTCGCGGATGGCCTCCTCCCCGCCCATGGTCGGCATGGACAGGTCCATGAGCACCACGTCCGGGCCCACGCGCTCCACCAGGCGCACGGCCTCCAGGCCGTCGCCCGCCTCGCCGGCGACCGCGAAGTCCGAATGGGCTTCGAGCAGGCTGCGCAACCCCGCGCGGACGATGTCCTGGTCTTCGACGAGCACAACGGTTCGTCGCATCGGTTCCTCCCGTGAAAGTGGCGCCGTGGGCTGCCCCGAGCACCACAAGGCATAGCCGCCCGCAGTGTCGATGTAAAGCCGGGTTTTCCCGGCGGGCGCCGCGCTGGCGTAGCCCGGCCCTGCGTTGCCATTTCGGCCAAACGCGGTATGCTGGGCCAGCGCCGTAAACCAGGAGGACAAGTCATGCGCATCGCAATGCTCGGCCTGGGCCGCATGGGCCTGAACATGGCCCGCCGCCTGCTCGGCGGGGGCCACGAGGTCGTGGCCTGGAACCGCTCGCCCGGCCCGGTTGAGGCCCTGGCGGCGCAGGGCGCCGTGCCCGCCTTTTCCCTGGAAGAGGCCGTGGCCGCGCTGCCCGGGCCGCGCACCCTGTGGCTCATGCTGCCCGCCCAGGTGGTGGACGAACACCTGGACGCCCTGCGGCCCCTGCTGGCCCCGGGCGATCTGCTGGTGGACGGGGGCAATTCGCCCTACAAGGCCGACCCCGGGCGGGGCAGGGCCCTGGCCGAAGCCGGGCTGCTCTACGTCGACGCCGGGGTCAGCGGCGGCATCTGGGGCCTGACCGAGGGCTACTGCACCATGGTCGGCGGGCCGCCCGAGGCCTACGAGCGCCTGCGCCCGGCCCTGGACACCCTGGCGCCCCCCGGCGGGCACATGCACTGCGGCCCCCACGGCGCCGGGCACTACGCCAAGATGATCCACAACGGCATCGAGTACGGCATGATGCAGGCCTATGCCGAGGGCTTCGCCCTGCTCGAGGCCTCGCCCTACGGCCCGGGGCTGGACCTGGGCGCCCTGGCCCGGCTGTGGAACCGCGGCAGCGTGGTGCGCTCGTGGCTGCTGGAGCTGGTGGCCGCGGCCCTGGAGCGCGACCCGGCCCTGGCGGACGTGGCGCCCTACGTGGAGGACTCGGGCGAGGGCCGCTGGGCCGTGGACAGCGCCGTGGAACTGGGCGTGCCCGCGCCGGTGCTGGCCCTGTCGCTCATGGCGCGCTTCCGCTCCCGGCAGGACAATGCCTTTGCCGACCGCCTGCTGGCGGCCCTGCGGGGCGAGTTCGGCGGGCACGCCGTGCGCAGGCCCGGGGAGGAGCAGCCGTGAGCCCGGGCGCCGCCCCCGGCCCTGTGCCGCCTGCGGCCTTCGAAGCCGCGCCCCCGGGCGGCGGGCCGTCCTGCCTGCTGCCCCCGCGCCCCGCGCCCTGCACGGTGGTCATCTTCGGGGCCTCGGGCGACCTGGCGGCGCGCATGATCCTGCCCGCCCTGTACGACCTGCACCGCCACGGCGCCCTGCCCGGGGGGCTGGCCGTGGTCGGCGCCGCGCGCACGCCCTGGAGCGACGAGGCCTTCCGCGAGCACGCGCGCCGGGCCCTGGAGCGCGCCGGGCGGCTGGACCAGGACGCCTGGGCGGCCCTGGCCCCGCGCCTGTTCTACCAGCCCCTGGACTACGCCGACCCCGGGGGCTGCGCGGCCCTGGCCGCCCGGCTGGACGAACTGGACGCGCGCCTGGGCACGGGGGGCAACCGCCTCTTTTATCTGGCCACCCCGCCCACGGTCTACGCCGACCTGGCGCGCAACCTGGGCGCGGCGGGGCTGGCCCGCCAGGGGCGCGGGTTTTCGCGTATCGTGGTCGAAAAGCCCTTCGGGCGCGACCTGGGCAGCGCCCGGGCCCTGGACGCCGCCCTGCACGAGCACTTCGCCGAGCAGCAGATCTTTCGCATCGACCACTATCTGGCCAAGGAGACGGTGCAGAACATCCTGCTGCTGCGCTTCGCCAACGCCGTGTTCGAGCCCTTGTGGAACCGGCGCTACGTGGAGTCCGTGACCTGCGCGGCCATGGAGACCCTGGGCGTGGGCCACCGCGCGGGCTACTACGAGCACTCCGGCGTGCTGCGCGACATGTTCCAGAACCACATGATGCAGCTTTTGGCCCTGGTGGCCATGGAGCCGCCCCCGGCCTTCGACGCCGAGGCCGTGCGCGACGAGAAGGCCAAGGTCTACCGCGCCCTGCGGCCCTTCGACCCCGACCGGCTGGACGCGGACCTGGTCCTTGGGCAGTACGGCCCGGGCGCGGCGGGCGGGGCGGCGGCCCCGGGCTACCGCCAGGAGCCCGGGGTGGCGCCGGATTCTACCACCCCGACCTTCGCGGCCATGCGCCTGTGGGTGGACAACTGGCGCTGGCAGGGCGTGCCGTTCCACCTCGTTTCGGGCAAGGCCCTGCGCGAGAAGCTCACGCGCATCGTGGTCCGCTTCCGCGAGGTGCCGCATTCCCTGTTCCGGCACATCCTGGGCGAGGACATCGGCGCCAACCGCCTGATCCTGGACATCCACCCCGGCAACGCCGTGTCGCTGGCCGTGCAGGCCAAGCTGCCCGGGGCGCGGCTGTGCCTGCAACCGGCGACCATGCGCTTCGACTTCGACGCCGCCCACGCCCCGGCCCGCGCCCTGGACGCCTACGAAAAGGTGCTGCTGGACTGCATGCTCGGCGACCAGATGCTTTTTTGGCGCCAGGACGCGGTGGAGCAGTGCTGGGGGTTCCTCACGCCCGTGCTGGAGCGCTGCGAGGCCTGCGGCGCCCAGGGCGCCCCGGCGCTGCACGGCTACGCGGCGGGCTCCTGGGGCCCGGCGGCCAGCCTGGAGACGGTCCAGGGCCTGTTCTAGGCCGCCCGAAAACGGCGAACTGCTGCGGCAGTGAAACAATCCAGATTGCGTGTGTCTGCCGGGACACTGCGCGGCCTGGATTTTTCGCGTCCTGCGCGCACTCTTCCCGAACGTCTGAACCGGTGGGTTCGGAAGGGTGAGGAAGTGATTCCCTGGTGCAGCCCGGGTGTTTTTCAAGCGCCGGGCCAGCCCGGGGCGCGGGCTTGCCGGTGGGCGGGGCGGGGGTGTTGCGAGGTGGTTGCGTTCTGCGCCGCCGGGGCGGGGGCTCCGGGGCGCGCGGCTACACGCTGCCCAGGCGGCCTGGCAGGGGCTGGAACTGGGCCAGGGCGGCCTGGGCGTAGGCTTCCAGGGCCCGGCGCCGGGCCAGGGTCCGGTCGGCGCCAAGGGTTTCGTCCGGGGTGGGGGCGGCCTGGGCCCGGGCCTGCCCGGCGCCGGTTTCGCCCAGCAGGGCGGCGGCGTCCAGGGCGTCGGGGAAGGAGCGTCCGGCCAGGGTCGGCGCCACGGGTTCGGCCAGCTCCACGTCGCGGGTGGTCAGGTCGATGCCCAGGCTGCCCAGGGAGAAGCCCACGGAGCGGGTGCGCACCGTGGCCCGGGCGCCGTCGGCGCGCAGGGCCTGGGCCAGGCGCGCGGCGCTCTGCTCCATGCGCTGGGTGCGCAGGGCTTCCTGGTAGGCGCCAAGGCCTGTGGCGGCGTGTGCCGTGGGGCGGATGCCCATGGCGTCCTCCGGGGCCCTGGGGCGGGCACCCGGTTGCGGTGGCTCGCGCGGGGCGCCCCGTCCCGGGGGCCTGCGCGGTCCGGCCTTCCGTCCTGGAGGCGGGCCTGGGGGCGGCGGCGGGCGCCGCTTCAAACAGTATAGTAGTCTCGCGCGGCGCCCGAGGCAAGCCCCCGGCGCCGGGTTCCCGGGGCCTCAGCGCCTGGGCCGGGCGAAGCGCACTTCGGCCCGCGCGGTCTGCGCGTCCAGGGGCCTGGCGGTCACCGTGGCCCCGGGGCCCAGCAGGGCCGCCGCGCCTTCCACGAAGCCCTGGAACACCTCGGTCAGCCCCTGGGGCGCGGCGTAGTTCATGAACAGCACCGCGCCCTTGTCCTCGCAGGTGATGCGCGGGGGCCGGGCCCCGGGGCTGTCCGCCGCCCCCTGGGCGTGGATGTCGGCCAGGGCGAGCAGGAAGGCCCGCAGGTCGCGGCCCTTGAACAGGGCGGGCTGGCGTTTTTCGAGGTCGCGCGCGGCGCGCTGGCCGAGCTGGCGCAGCAGCTGGGGCGCGGCGGGGCCGCCCCGGGCCGCGCCCAGGTCGGCCATGTGCCGCAGCAGGGCGGCGGGGGCCTGGCCGTCCGGGGCGGCGTCCAGCTCCTTGTGCACGGCCCGCAGGCCTTCGGCCCCCAGGGTGTCGCGCAGCAGGTCGCGCACCAGCCCGGGCAGGGCGCCGGGCACGGGCAGCCCCGCCACCAGGACCGCGCCCGCGTCCTGGTCCGTACCCGGGCCGCCCTGGGCCACGCGCAGCAGGTCGGCGGACAGGGTGGCGATCTCGCGCGTGGCGTAGGCCTGCTGGGTGGCGCCTTCGTCGGCGTCGCGGGCGATGTCGGCGATCTCCTCCACGCTGCCCGAAATGCTCTCGGCCAGGGCGGACTGCTCGCCTGCGGCCCGCGCGATCTGCTGCACGCGGTCCACCACGGCCTCGATGCCCGTCATGACCTGCTCCAGGGCCTGCCCGGCGCGGGTGGACAGCTCGGTGGACTCGGCCACCTGCCCGCCGGTGCGGTCCATGGAGGCCACGGCATCCTTGGACGACTGCTGGATGGTGGTGATGGCCTGGCGCACTTCCTGGGTGGCGGTCATGGTCTTTTCGGCCAGCTTGCGCACCTCGTCGGCCACCACGGCGAAGCCCCGGCCCGCGTCGCCCGCGCGCGCGGCCTCGATGGCCGCGTTGAGCGCCAAAAGGTT
>NZ_JAEX01000022.1 GCF_000519125.1 Desulfocurvus vexinensis DSM 17965 | reverse complement strand
TAGGGCAGGAAGGCGAGCTTGTTGATGACGCGCTGGAACTCGTTGTTGATCAGCGCGTAGCCCTTGCCGTAGCCCAGGTCGGATTCGTGCTCGATCTTGAATTTCTTGCAGACGTAGTCCGAGCACATCTTGTAGGCGTTATCCACCGTGTCGACGACGATGGTCTTGAACTCGTGCTTGCCCTCGGCGATCTCGGCGCAGGCCTGCAGAAGGTCGTCCCAGCAGGTGATCGGGGTCTGGAACACCTCCAGGGCGTTCAGGCCCGGCTCGGTCGCCAGGAACAGTGCGTCATCGGCCTTGGAGCACCAGGTGCTCTTGCCGATCTTGCTCGGGCCGTACACCAGGGCGGTGAGGTCCGAGAGTGTGTGTTTGGGTTTGCTTTTGGTCTTGGGAAGCATGGCTTCGTCTCCTTATGGTTGGGATTTCAAAACACCGGAGCGGCGTCTTCACCGGCTCCGTCCCGCAGCTCTTCGTGCGGGGCGATCCGTTGGAAATGGTTTTCGATGACGTTGGGGTTGCCGCCCGAGCGGCAGAGCTGGAAGTAGGCGCAGGGCCTTCCGTACTGGAAGCAGTAGCTGGTGTTGCGGTAGAAGGTGTCGCGCCGACGGGCGTCGAGCATGGCCTTGGAGAGTTCCCACAGCTCCGCCCGCAGTTCCTCGAACTGGTCGCGGGAGATGTAGAGCACCTCGCGGTGGAACATGCCCGGCTCGAGGTACTTTTCCTGGAGCCGCTGCTGGAAGGTGTCGTCGTCCTCCGGCAGCTTGCGCTTGGCGCTGCTCTTGCCGGTTTTCGACTTGGCAATCAGCTCAGCCCGGCGGGCCTCGAATTCGGCTTCGGTCTCACCCTTGCCCTGGCGCAGCTTGGCCTTGACCAGAACGTTGTAGATGATGCCGCTGACCGTGATGCCGAGGGTCTGCTCCAGGTACCAGGCGTAGAGGATGATCTGGAAATCGGTCCAGAGCCGCTCCAGGTAGCTGGCGTCGATCTGCGAGGCGGTTTTGTGTTCCAGCAGGAAGTACTGGCCATCCTGACGGACGATGCCATCCACCTTCCCGGCGAGGATGAAACTGCGCGAGGTCGCCCCGGTCGCCGGGTTGACGATGGGGCCTTCGAAGGTCTTCTCGAGCGCGACGACCTCGAACTCTTCAGCCGGGTAGTGTTCCGCATAGGCGCTCATCATTGCCCTGGCGAGATGCCAGTCGGCCTGTTGATGGTCGTCCTGCGCCCGGTTCGGATAGGTCCGGTCGATGTGGTCGAGGACCTTGGCCAGATCCCGCTCGCCGTGCCAGCACTCCAGGCAGTCGTGAATGACCGCGCCGAAGGCCAGATTGGGGTCGCGCTCGAGCGGCACCAGCTCGTCGATGTAGCGCCACTTGCAGGCCATGCGGCAGTTGCGGAACAGCCGCCACATGGAATAGGTGGTGGTCATCAGCTCGCTCATACCGCCACCCCCGCTTCGGCAGCGGCGGGCGCTGCGCGATGCTTTGAGGCACAGGCGCAACCCGACGGCTGGGTACGTTCGATCAGGACCGAGCGTTCGCCGTATTCCTTGGAGGCGAAGCCAGTGAAGATGCGGGCAAGGTCGCTGCCGACATCGGTGGAGGCGTCGATCACGCAGGTGCGGCGGGCCTTGTCCAGACTGAACCGGCTCTCCATCCGCACACGGGAACGGCCATGCAGGCTTTCGACAGCCAGCATCGCCAGCATGAAAGTGTCTTCCAGTTCCTGGGCCGGGACCGACTCGTCAAAACGGTACTTGTAGGTGTCGTGAGTCATGGTTGAACTCCTCTTTTGTTCAGGTTCTGATTTCCGAGGCCCCGGATAGCCGCACCATGCGGCACGGTGCTTACTTACCGGAGCCGGAGTCGATGCGTCGGAGATCACAGGTAGTCCTCGAGTCCGGCCTCGCGGAACGCGTCCCGCAGCTTGCTCAGCCGGTCGTAGAGGGTAGTTCTGGGAATGCCCATCTCCCGGGCGACTTCGGCCATGGTGCTGTCGTGCAGGCGCAAGCACAGATCCCGGAGCTCTTCCGGCAGCGAGGCGATGGCTTGGCCGAGATCCATGCGGATCTCATGGGCGAGGCGCTCTCTTGTTTCGCGGGTGCCGCTCCCCAGAGAGCCTTCGCTATCCAGGAAGTCGATCCGCTCGGTGCTGTCGCCCTCACCGTTGTCGAGGGGTTCGTTGAGTGATGTTTGGCAGAGCCGCCAGTCCCGGCATTGGGCGAACCGGGCCTCCAGAATGGTGGAGATGTGACGTTCGACGATCCGGGCCATGAAGGTGGTCTTCTTGGCCTTGGCGGGATTGAAATGCCGCATCCGCTGCAGCAGATCGATCATCAGTTCCTGTTCGAGGTCGGGTCTGTCGTCCTCGGTGAATCCGGCCTTGCCTACGAGTTGACGTGCTTTGTGCCGAATGAGGTCGGCGGCATACTTGTCGATGCCGTCGTAAGAATTCTGAGAAACCATCGGGGCCTCCTCGGAGCGAGGAGGAGGTCCGCGTGGGTGTCGGCACGGGCCAGATCACAGGACAAAGCTGTCGCGTGGGCGAAGGGGTCGCAGGTACGCCGCCAATTGCCGTATTCGGCTCGGCGACACCCACAACAGCCTCCGCCATGCGTCCAGCTTGTTGTCCAGTGTCTAAGGGTTCAGGTCGTTACGTGTTCAGGCTGCCCGTTCCTCGATGCGCATCAGGAACGGGAGACCGTGCTTGATCTCGAGCAGGCAGACTTTTCCGCTGCCCATCTGCGCGAGGTGCTCCAGCAGCGCCACGACCTCTTGCTTGAGAATGAAGTCATCCTGGTCGCGCTCGGGCCGGGGACCGCTCTGTCCGGCCAGCTTGATCTCGCGCTCGATGACCGTGTCAGGGGTGAGTTCCGGCTCGCCGTCGCGGACCGGAATGTTGGTGATGCGGCCGAAGTTGATGTCCTGCATCAACTCGATGAGTCGCCGCTTCGGTGGGGTGAGGTGTGCTTTGTTGACTTGTGCCACTGCCAGTCTCCTTGTTCGGAAGTTCTGGCACGCCCGGTGGCCAACCCTGTGCTGACCAATAAAAAACGCCGGATCGCGCCTTCATTGGGGAAGGCGCTACATCCGGCGTCGCAATGGCTACATTTGGCGTAGCGGAAATATTTTTTAGTTTTTTCTTCCTGGGTGGCCCCGGGTCACTCGTTGACTATCGGGCGGACCTCCCAAACGATCTCCTCTTCGGTCCGGTAGACCGGTTCGTTGCCGCACTTGATGGACTCCTTCAGGTGGGCGGCCAGCGGCTTGTCATACTTTTCCAGATACGTGATGGCCCGGTTCACGGCACTCCGGAAGGCGTCGCGGATGTTCTTCCGCTTGTCGTTGGATTTCCGGAGTTTGCCACCCAGACCAACCGCCTCGTTGATTGCGGCGGTGATCTGGGTCATTTCGTTCTCGAGCCGCTGGATTTCGGCATCGTTGTTTTCTGCCCGGGCTTCTTCAATTTCCCGAAGAAGCTCGTGAGCCGTCTCCCGGTATTGCTCGACGGCCTTGCGGTCGGCAACGAAGCCGGTATCACCCAACGGAACCCCCTGGGTGACCTGAAAACCTTCATCGGTCTCATTGGAGTTCAGGACCGCGTTGCAGCTATCGATGGCGAACCCGCAGACGATCTCGTAGACCGAGGTTTCCTTGTTCGGCCTTGCCAGGAGGAAATTGATGTACTCGGCCCCTTTATCAACACCCGTCACAAGCACTTCGGCGTTGCCGTTAAAGCGTGCCGCCCAGACACCCCCGCGCTTCCTGAAGTAGTTGTCCGGCTGCTTCTGCTCAACCGGAATGGCGGGGACGGAGATTACCGATCCCGATTCATAGACCGTCCTGAGTAGGCAGTCTCCCGGCAAGGTGCGTTGGCGGATGGCGGTGATGTTGCGGCCAACCATTGTGTCCATTGCATCGCAGACCTCCTTGGCGTGGCGCTTGTAAAGGTCATAGACCTTCTGGGCCACTTTTCCGGAGTTCCCATTAAGGTAGCGGAAGACCCGACTGACCTCGCTGAATCGGGCGATAAACTGGGTGATGTCGTCCTGCTCGCGTACCTGATTGGCACGCTCCAGGTACGCGGCTGTCATGATCTTGTCCTCGTCCTTGCTTCGGCTTTGGGTGAAGATGTCGGCTTTATAGGCTTCCACTGGGTCATATTGATCGGCTTTTGCCGCAATCATGGCAAAACGCCTGTCGATACACTGGGAACACGTTCCGCAATGCGTATGGTGATTGGTCATCTCCCAGGTATGGGTGCAGGTGGTCGATGCCGCGATCATGTCCTGGCATCCGGCCTTGGTGATCACCTCGATGACACCGGCCTTGGTTTTCCAGATGTAGGGATTCTCAATCGTGAACGGTTCGCCAGCCACCAGGCTGATGATTTCCTGAAAACCTCGGATCACCCTGGGGTGGGTGGTGCGTGTTGCCCGGCCGCCGACTACCTGAGCGCAGACCGGCAGATTCAAACTGATGACCCCGTTTTCGTAAAAACGGACGCTTTTCAGATTGAGCATTTTTGCGATGGTCGCCCCGATAGACACATAGAGGAAGGATCGGCTGCGCTGGGTGTACTCGTAGTTCAGCCCCTTGTTCTTGTTGACCCGGACGCCGATGTGTAGCGGGGCGTTTTCCCCAGCCTTGTCGGCAATCATCTTTTCCAGTCGCCGGTGGCGCGTGTTGAGCTTCGGTGTCGATTTGTGGGTAACAAGGACGACCTTGTGTTTTTCATTCAGAACTTCATCGATGGCTCCCGCCAGCGAGTCCAGCCCACCTGAAAACATCACTACCTGTTCCGGATAGCCGAAGAGCCGTCCGTCATCATCAAATTTCAGATATCCCTGGAATGCCTGAGCCTCTTTCAGTTTGACGAACTCGAAGTGATAGTTGTCGTCAGACAAGAAACCAAGCGTGGAGCGCAGCGCCTGGTGGATATCGTCTCCGTTCCAAAAATCTGGCTTCCGCACCGGGATGATGAAGTGCAGATCCCTGCGCCAGCCATGGCCAAAAGAATCGACGTCGTCGGCCCCTCGTGGGATGGCCTGATCGGCACTGTAAACGTAGGTGGCGATTTCGAGCAGGTCCTGGAAAGAATCAGGCACGTCCTTGCTCATCTTTTTGTGGATGTCTTCAATGCGTAGGGTGATCTTGTCCGGCCCATCCTTGCCCCAAAGGCGCAGGCGCAGATCACGGTCAGGATTTTCTTCAATCCCATCGGTCGGTGCGTTCCCACAGATGATATATCGTTTATCTTGCATCGGCTCGCGCTCCTTCTTTTAGCTCGTCCTTCATCTTTTTCAGCGCGTAAGAGGCGAAGCCATTGGAAGACTCCCTGGAGATGTCACCACCTTCTTCGTACCTGTGCTTCGAAAACCAATCTGCTGAAAACTGCTCGACGATCAGGGACGCCTCTTTACAGTGCGTGTTCAGAGCCTTCTCGAATTGTCCCATTTCATTCATGGTGGCAAAGCGCTGGCCCTCGCCCAGATGGGTAGCCAGCGTTTTTGAGAGGAAGTAGTTCATGCTCTCGTTGGTCAGCTTGGCGAAGAAAGTCCGCGACAGCTCTCCGAACTCCCGCTTTTTCCCGAGCGCTGCCAGTGCGGCCCGAACATCATCTGGCCCGGGGGCGAAGAGAGACGGCAGTTTTGGTGAGATGTGCTCTACCAGGGCTCCGACCAATGCACGCTGAGACATTTCACCGAGGTCGGATCGGCCACCGTTGGACTCCAATTTGTTATCCAGGGCCTCGGAGACTGCGGCTGCAAGATCGGGAAGAGATGTATCCTGCGGCAGGTTGACGCCGAGGGATTGGAGATGCTCGCCGAGGTTCTCCTTTTTTGCGGCAATGGCGAGTTGCGTCATCAACCAGACCGCCTCGGTGAACCCCTTATCGTTGAGCACGAAGGTGAATGCTTTATCGGCTGCCCGGATTGTTGCGTTTGCGATTTGGGACACGTCGGCACCGGCCGTGATCAGGCCGACCACCTCTTTCCATGCCCTCGACCTCGGAAGGCTTCCAAGTCTGACGTGCCCCATGTCGATCTCCTTATTTTTCGCGACCCAGCATCGTTATTCGGGCCTCCTGATGACGACGATGCTTCGGGCCTTACGAGCTTCTTTCTTCAGATAGCCTTTCCGTACCAGTTGAGCGATCTGCTCGTGGGCGCTCGCGTGGCTGATACCAAGGACTTCCGACAATTCTTTCACCGTTGGCGGCAACCCCTTTTCATCGATGATTTGGCAAATGACCCTCAGCGTGTTTGCTTGTGGGTCGGTTATTTCCGATACCTTTTTCTTTCCCATGGCGATTGCTCCGTGTCGTAGCCACTGAGCGGATTAAGCCCAATTTATGACCACAAAATATACGACCTGATGAACATCAGGTCAATCAAAAAAACAGGACTTCTCGTCTGATTCCGTCATCTTGCACGTCCCTCCGGTAGGTAACGAACGCAAGTCCGGTTCAAGCCGGATGTAACCAGATAACCGACCAGAGGCGGAGCTGAGGCGGTTGTGGGTGCCATAGAACGCGCATCCCGACCGCCGCCGTTTTCTGGTATCCACGCCATCCAGCCCCCCGGTCCAACCGGAGGTGTTCGATGTTGGATGTACAGGAAATGAATGATGGGCCAGGGACGGATGACCTTGACAAAAACGGCAAACCCGGCCGCCTGTCGGGTGAGGCGAGGCTCCAGTCAGCCGCCTCCATTCTGGCCACGGCGATCCTGCGCCGAATGGCAAAAAACGCATGTGTGGGCAATGAGTTAGAGGTTTTCGAAGATTCTTCCCCTGTGCTCGGAGAAGGACTTGATTCATTGCCGGAACAGAGCATTCATTCATGACAACTCGTCCGGAAACCAAAATAAGGAGTTGAAAATGAATGAGTTACAGAACGCCGCCACCGGCGGCAAGATCCAGGACCGAACCCGAAACTCAGTCCTTCGGCAGATGGCCCTGCTGCAATCCATGTCCCTGGAGCAGCTCCGGGAAAAATGGCTCGACCTCTACGGAGAAGAGCCACCCCAGTACAAGAAACAATTCCTCATCAAGCGGCTGGCCTATCGCATCCAGGAGCTTTTCTACGGCGGGCTGTCCGAACAGGCCAAGGTCCATCTCCAGCAGGCCGCCAAGGAGGACCCGGTCGCCACTGTCAATCGACGCATCCCAGAAGAGCGGAAATCGAACGAAGCGATCCTGCCCGGGACCAGACTGGTGCGGGTCTGGAACGACCGGCGCTATGAGGTGATCGTCCTTGCCGATGGCTACGAGTTCGAAGGCCGCACCTTCCGGTCGCTCAGCGCGGTGGCCAGGGAGATCACCGGGACCAGGTGGAACGGCAAGGTCTTTTTCGGACTGAAGAAGGTTTACGGCAGAAAAGCCGAGGGAGGTTCGGATGCTTGATAACAGCAATGTCGCGCCGGGCAAAAACAAGACCCTGCGCTGTGCCATCTACACCCGCAAGAGCCACGAGGAAGGTCTCGAACAGGAGTTCAACTCGTTGGATGCGCAACGGGAATCGGCGGAACACTATATCGAAGCCCAGAGGATGCGTGGCTGGACGGCTCTGCCGGATCGCTACGACGATGGTGGATTCTCGGGTGGAAACATGGAGCGCCCGGGGCTGCGTCGCCTGCTGGCGGACATCAATGCCGGGAAGATTGACGTGATCGTGGTCTACAAGGTCGACCGGCTGTCCCGCTCGCTGCTGGACTTCATGAAGATGATCGACCTCTTCAACGAGAAGGGTGTCAGCTTCGTCTCGGTCACCCAGCACTTCAGCACCACCGACCCCACCGGACGGATGTTTCTCGGCATCCTGATCACCTTCGCCCAGTACGAGCGGGAGGTCATCGCCGAGCGCATCCGGGACAAGGTGGCGGCCGCCAAGCGCCGGGGGAAATACTGCGGCGGCGTACCCATTCTTGGATACGACGTCGACCGGGACAACAAGAAGCTGCTGGTCAACCCGGATGAAGCCAGGACGGTGCAGTACATCTTCCGCCGATTCATCCAGATCGGCTCGGCCAAGAAGCTGGGCCAGGAATTGAACGAACAGGGATACCGCACAAAAGCCTGGACCACCAAGAAAGGCAAGGTTCGCGAGGGCTCAGAATGGAATACAGGCCACATCTACCGGCTGCTGAACAACCGGGTCTATATCGGCGAGATTGCCCACAAGGATCGCAGCTACCCCGGTGAGCACGAAGGAATCATCGACCGGACGACCTGGGACAAGGTGCAGGCCATCCTGGAGGACAACAAACCGGTCAAGGTTTCCATGGCAAGAACCAAAATGGTCGCCCCGCTGAAAGGCGTCATCCGCTGCGGCCACTGCGGATGCGCGATGGGACCGACCTACGCCCGCAAGAACGGCCGCCACTACACCTATTACATCTGCCAGAAGGACAGCAAGCGGACCGTGAGCCGGTGCCCCCTCAAACGGATTCCCGCCGGGGACATCGAGCAGGCCGTGGTCGAGCAGTTGAGCGCGGTGTTCCGCACGCCGACGCTGGTGGCCAAAACCTACTTCGCGGCCCGGGACATCGAGCAGGTGGAGCGGGAGCGGCTGTTCAAGCAGAAAGCCCAACTCGAAATGGAGCTGTCGCAGGCGCGGGAGCAAGCCATCGAACTTATGAAACCCGGCAACGATCAGCCGGGCAAGACCGAGATGCTCACGACCGTCAACCGCCAGGCGGTCGAGCTCTCGAAACAACTGACGCACGTGAGCGAGCGATGCAGAGCCTACCGGGGGAACAACATCACGGAACAGGACGTTTCGGAGGCCTTCCAGAATGTCGAGGGCTTCTGGGAGGACCTTTTCCCGGTGGAGCGAAACCGGCTCATCCGCCTCCTGGTGGATAAGGTCGAGATCCGCGAGACCGGAATCGACATGGAGCTGCGCACCAACGGGCTGACTACGCTCATCGCCGAGCTGGCCGGTCTGGCATGCGAAGTCACCGAACGGAGGGCAAGCCGATGAAAATGAAGCCGACCATTACCGTAGCCGACAACGGCAACCTGCAGATCCATATCCCGATGCTGATCCGGCGCATGCGCGGCCGCAAGACGGTCATCGCTCCCCAGGCACTGGATGGAGAAATCACCGGAGCGCAGGAACCGGTGCAGTCCGCCGTCCTCCAGGCGCTGGGAAGGGCCTTTTCTTGGGCCGACATCCTCGAATCCGGCCAGATCAAGTCCATCAGCGAGCTTGCCCGTACCCTTGACGTCGATGGCTCGTATGTGGCCCGCATCCTCAAACTGACGACCCTGGCCCCCGACATCGTCGAAGCCCTGATCAACGGTGAGGAACCCAACGGGCTCTCGCTGGCCAAGCTGACCCAGACCTTTCCAGAGGACTGGGCCGAGCAGCGCCGCCAGTTCGGCTTTGCCACCGACTGACGACCGGACCGGAGACCGCCCCAGAGAGCCGACCATCAGCGTCGGCTTTTCTTCTTTAGGGGGCAGGAAGCCGGAGTTGACCGCGCTTCTTTTCATGGCCGAGGCGGGCGATTTCGAAAAAAACGTCCGGTTGCGGCATCGAACGACGACCTAAGACAACCGCCAAAAATGGCAATCAGCCGCAAACCCATATCAATCAAGGATGTAGCTTTCCGGACGAGCTTCGGACTTGGTCCGGAGAAAACAGAGAATCAGGGGCCAAACAGAGAAAGAAAGGCGGGAGGATGGGGAGAATCGATGGTGCGAAGAGGTGCTTTGGAAAGATGTGAAACGGGCGCAACCCCTTTAGAAACAAGGGGAAAAAGAAAACCCGTCACCCCGGAGAATGACCCCAGAGAGACGGGTTTGTCTTTTCTAAATGGTGGAGGCGGGGGGAATCGAACCCCCGTCCGAGAATGCTCCACGCAAGGCGTCTACAGGCTTATTCCATCTTCAGTTCTCGACGCACTCCTGCCGATGGACAGGCTGGAGCACGGCCAGTTCATTGCTTATCTCGCCCCGCGCGCCATGAACATGCGCTTGGTGGCCAGTCCGATGGGGTGTCGCCCGTTTCCGCTTACCGGACATCGGCGGAAGGGACGCTGGCATTTAAGCAGCCAGGGCGTATTCAGTGTCGTTGGCAATTAATGCCTTGCCGCGGTTTAACGAGGCCAACGGCAACCTCGGCCTGCAACCTTGGCTTCAACCATCCCCGTCGAAACCTGGTCGCCCCCTGTCAAAGAGCCAGTACCCATATAAGGCCTTTTCGCGGTTTGGCAAGGAAAGAATGCCCGTGCCGGGCCGAATTTGGCCTGACCGGGGGCCGGGGGCGGAGTCTTCTGGGGGGCGAAGAGATGGAGCAGCTGGCGCGCAAGCACCGCGTTTTGGGCAGTGGCGGGGGGATCTTGGAGGGCGGGGAGAAGCGCACGAAGGATCCGCCGGGGCGGCGGAGTGGGCGGACCAGCGGAAGGCGGGCCGAGGGCTTGCTCTGGGGGTCGGAGCTGGCGAGTCGGCGGTCGCTCATTGCGGGCCTGGGCCCCGGGGGCGCTGGCGCCGCTGCGGCTTCTCAGAAGGTCGGGCGCGGGCGTTGCGGCGGCAGCGCCGTCTGGTTGATCCCAGCCCCCACGGCGGGAACGGCCTGCCCCGGCGGGTGGGCCGTTCCTGCCCCGGGGCGCGCAAAAAAGCCCGCCCCCGGAAGGGGGCGGGCCGTGGTGCCGATGGCTCGGTGCGCGAGGCGCCTACCAGCGGGGGGCGCGCTCGGCGCGGGGGCGGGCTTCGTTGACCTTGATGTTGCGGCCACCGAAGTTGGCGCCATCAAGGGCTTCGATAGCGGCCAGCGCACTCTGGTCGTCCATCTCGACGAAACCGAAGCCACGGGGGCGGCCGGTCTCGCGGTCCTCGACCAGCTTGACGGACGTGACATCACCGTAGGAAGCGAACGCCTCGCGGACGTCTTCTTCGGTGGCGGACCAGGGCAGATTGCCGACGTAGATGCTCTTAGCCATTCTGAAACTCTCCATGAAACGTAATACAGTGGAATATGGCGCACTATGCGCCTTGTAAAAGAGGGCTGTGTACACAAGATGCGTACACAGCCCCTTGTTACCTTGGAATCGACTTTCACCAGCACTGGCCTTGGAATCTGGCCGCGCCCCCGTGGGCGCCACTGGATAACTTTGAGAAGATAGGTGCCGGGAGAGGAAAAGTCAAGATAAAAATTTGCGCCGCGTGATTTTTTCTGCACGTCCGGCCCCAGGAGCCCGCTGGACGGGGCATGAGGCCGGACGGCGTCGGGGAGAGGGGGGCAGGCCCGAACCTGGCGCCGGATGGCCCAGGCCGAACCTGGCGCGGGAAGGCCCAGGCCGATCCTGGCGCGTGGGAGGGAAGACCGACCTGGCGCCGGATGGCTTAACCGACCCGGCGCGGGGGGAGGGACAGACCGGCCCGGGGCCCCGCAGGAGGCGCCGGGGGAGCCCCCCCCCGCGCCCGCCAAAACGAAAGGCCCGCCCCGGAAGGGGCGGGCCTTGGTGCCGTATGATCGGGCGTGGCCGCTGGGACTACCAGCGGGGGGCGCGCTCGGTGCGGGGACGGGCTTCGTTGACCTTGAGGTTGCGGCCACCGAAATCGGTGCCGTCCAGGGCCTCAATGGCGGCCAGCGCGCTCTGGTCGTCCATCTCGACGAAACCGAAGCCACGGGGGCGGCCGGTCTCGCGGTCCTCGACCAGCTTGACGGACTTGACTTCGCCGAAGTTGGAGAACGCCTTGCGGACGTCTTCTTCGGTGGCGGACCAGGGCAGATTGCCGACGTAGATGCTCTTGGCCATTGCAAAACTCTCCATGCGGAATAGGGAAGTGGTTGTGGCGCACCATGCGCCTTCATAAAAGGGGCCGGGTACACAAGTTGCGTACTCGGCCCCTTGATGAACACAATTTGATCTTTCACCAGCGTCGGCGTGTACATGCTTGCCGCGCCCCGGTGGGCGTCACTGGAATTTTTTAGGATTCTTAGGCGGCCCCGGCGAACCTGTCAAGGGCATTTTCCGTCTGAACGTGAAAAAAAACACGGTTTGCGGAGGCGGGGGTCGGCCTTGAGGAATCTTAACTTGAGCCGCGCGGAGCCTTGGGCAACCCTCGGCAGGGGGGAAACGGCCCGCCCGCGCCCGCCGCGCGGGCCCGGCAGGGCGGGCGCCACCTCAGGAGAACAACGCATGCAGAAGAAAAACAAGATCTTCGGATACACGGCCCTGACCCTGGCCCTGCTGGCCACGCTGCACGCGCCCGCAGCCCTGGCCCAGCCCGGCGGGCATGCCCGCGGCGGGCCCGCGCCGCAGCACCACCCCGGCCCCGGGGGCGGCGCCCGGGGGTTCGTCCCCGCGCTGCCCGCCGCAGCGGTGACCATCCTCTTCGCCGGGCTGACCTATGCCTTCGTGGACGGGCTGTTCTACCTGCCCGGGTCCGGCGGGTTCGCCGTCGTCACCCCGCCCGTGGGCCTGGTGATCCCCGTGCTGCCGCCGGGCTGCACGGTGGTCATGGTCGGCCCGCGCACCTACTACCGCGCCCAGGGCGTGTACTACGTGCGCGCCGCCGAGGGCTACGCCGTGGTCCAGCCCCCGGCGCAGGCCGCTCCGGCCCCGGCCCAGCAGGCCCCGGCCCTGCCGTCTTCCGTCACCGTGGTGCTGGAAAACGCCAACGGCTCGCGCACGCCTGTGACCCTCACGCGCACCGCCGACGGCTGGCTGGGCCCCAAGGGCGAACTGTACGACGCCATACCGACCCAGGAACAGCTGCGCCCCTACTACGGGCTCGCGGCCCAGGCCCCGGGCCAGACGCTCTAGCCGACAGTCGAAAACCCATAGTCCGCAGGCCGTTCAGAGATGGCAATATCCAAGGCGCGAGAAAAATCCAAGCCGACGCGGAGCAAGACGGACGCGCGGGTCCGGGTTTTCCGGCAACGCGGCGGGTCGCCATGTTGGGCGGCCTGCTGGCGCGAGGAGCGCCCCATGCCCACCCGAAACCGCAATCTCCTGTGGGAGGCCCTGGCCCTGGCCGCGCTGCTGGCGCTGCTGACCCTGTGCATGACGCTTGCGGCCTGCGCGCCCCGGCGCGAGCCCCCGCCGCCCGCGCCCCAGGCCGGAGAGGCCCGGCAGGAGCAGACCACCGTCTACGTCCACAACCCCAACGGCTCGCGCACGCCGGTGGTTTTGACCCGCGTCGGGCCGGACCAGTGGCGCGGGCCGCGCGGCGAGGTCTACCACGGCGTTCCGGCCGAAGAGGCGTTGCGCCCGGCCTACGGCCTGCGCTGACCCGCACCGCGCCGAGGCGGTAAAACCAAGGGGGCGCCCCGCAACATGTTTGCGGGGCGCCCCTTTCGGCGTTCGTCCGGGAGGCGCCGGGGGCGCCATGGGCGGCGGCCCGGCCCGGGATCAGTCTTCCAGGGCCGTCAGGTCCGCGCAGGTTTCGCGGCGGCGGGCCACGATGACCTCGGCGCCGTCCACGATGAGCTCCGCGGCCCGGGGCCGGGAGTTGTAGTTGGAGCTCATGGTGAAGCCGTAGGCCCCGGCGGAGAGCACCGCCAGCAGCTCGTCCTGCTCCACCTCGGGCAGCTCGCGGTCGCGGGCCAGGAAGTCACCGGACTCGCAGATCGGCCCGACCACATCGACGGCGCGCCGGGGGCGCTCCTGCTCCAGCACGGGGATGATCTTGTGGTAGCTGCCGTACAGCGAGGGGCGGATCAGGTCGTTCATGGCCGCGTCGGCAATGAGGAAGTGCTTGCTCGGGGTGTCCTTGGTGTAGAGCACGCGGGAGACCAGGATGCCCGCGTTGCCCGCGATGACCCGCCCGGGCTCGAGGATCAGCTTCAGCGGCAGGCCGCGCAGGCGCTCGGCCAGGGCGCGCCCGAATTCGCGCGGGTGGGGCGGCTCTTCGGCGTCGTAGGTGATGCCCAGGCCGCCGCCCAGGTCGAGGTATTTGATGGCGATGCCCTCGGCGCCCAGGGCGCGCCAGAAGTCGAGCAGCTTGTCCAGGGCTTCCAGGAAGGGCTCCAGGGTCGTAAGCTGCGAGCCGATGTGGCAGTCGATGCCCACGGGGTTGACCCCGGGCAAGTCGCGGGCGCGCAGGTAGGTGGCCATGGCGGTGCCCATGTCCAGGCCGAACTTGTTCTTCTTCATGCCCGTGGAGATGTACGGGTGGGTCTTGGGGTCCACGTCGGGGTTGATGCGCAGCGAGATGTCCGCCGTGCGGCCCAGGCGCGAGGCGATGCGCCCGATGCGCTCCAGCTCGCCCACGGACTCGACGTTGAACATCAGGATGCCCGCTTCCAGGGCCTGTTCGATCTCCTCGGGGCGCTTGCCCACGCCGGAGTAGACGATGCGTTCGGCGGGGATGCCCGCCTTGAGCGCGCGGTGCAGCTCGCCGCCGGACACGATGTCCATGCCCGCGCCCATGGCGCCGAGCAGGCGCAGCACCCCGAGGTTGGAGTTGGCCTTGACGGAGTAGCAGGTCAGCCGGTCGAGCCCTTCGAAGGCCGAGTCGAAGGCCTCGAAATGGCGGCGCAGGGTGGCGGCGGAATAGACGTACAGGGGCGTGCCGTGGCGTTCGGCCAGCTCGCGCACGGGCACGTCCTCGGCGTACAGTTCGCCGCCGCGGTATTCGAAGTGATGCATGGGTCGGTTCTCCCAGGGGGTTGCGGCAGGCTTAGGGAGTTGTGGTCATGACCTCCGTGCGCACGTCGCGCAGGGTCCTGTGGATGCTCTTGCCCGTCAGGCGCCAGCGGTAGGCCTTGGCGGGGTCCAGGCCGCAGGCCGTAAGCGCCAGGCGGCCCTGTTCCAGGGTGCTGAAGGCGTCGCCGGGCACGAATTCGCGGGTTTCCATGGCCTGGAAGGGGCAGCCCTCGCAGTCGTCCCAGGCCAGCTCGAGGTGCACGGCGCGCAGGTTGCGCCAGGCGCCCGCCACGCGGGACTGGACCATCAGGCAACCCGAGGACAGCTCCCCCTGGGTGCGCACGAAGCTGAAGGCGTCTTCGGGGGCGGAGGGCTCGGGCCAGATCTTCTTGCCGCACCCGGCCACGAGGGTCAGGGCCGCCAGGGCCGCGAGGGTCGCAAGGACCAAACGGAAAGAGGGCTGCATCCTAATCGTCCTCGCAGGGGGGGCACAGGGTTGTCGCTTTCCATGTGTACAGGAAGTTCAATGCCTCAATGGGGGTCAGGCGGTCAACCTCCAGGCGCTCCAGCTCGTCCATGAAGGCCCGCACCCGGGGCGGGATGTCCGGCGCCGCCGGGGCCTGGGGCGCGGCGGGCGGCGCCGGGGGCGCAAGCCCGGGCAGCAGCCCCTGGGCCGGGGCGGCCAGGGCCAGCACGGAATGCGCCCCGCCCGAGCGGGCCTCCAGCCCGGCCAGGATGTCCTTGGCGCGGGCCACCACCCGCCGGGGCACCCCGGCCAGCTGGGCCACCTGGATGCCGTAGCTGCGGTCCGACGGGCCGGGCACCATGCGCCGCAGGAAGATGATCTCGTCGCGGTATTCGCGCACGGCCACGTTGAAGTTGGCCACCCCCGGAATCTCGCCCTCCAGGGCCGTCAGCTCGTGGTAGTGCGTGGCGAACAGGGTGCGCACGCCGCCCTTGCCGCGCGCGGCCAGCTCCTCCACCACGGCCCAGGCCAGGGCCAGGCCGTCGAAGGTGCTGGTGCCGCGCCCGATCTCGTCGAGGATGACCAGACTGCGCGCCCCGGCCTGACGCAGGATGCGCGCGGTCTCGCTCATCTCGACCATGAAGGTGCTCTGGCCCTCGGCCAGATTGTCCGAGGCGCCCACGCGCGAGAAGATGCGGTCGGCCAGCCCGATGCTGGCGCTGGCGGCGGGCACATAGGAGCCGATCTGGGCCAGGATGCAGATGATGGCCGCCTGACGCAGCACCGTGGACTTGCCGGCCATGTTCGGGCCGGTGATGACCAAGAGGCGCTTGTCCTGGGTCAGGTGCAGGTCGTTGGGGATGTAGCCCGCCGTGCCCTGCATGGCCTCCACCACCGGGTGGCGCCCCTCGCGGATGGTCACGTCCAGCCCGTCGTGCAGCTCGGGGCGCGTCCAGCCCCGGCGGCGGGCGGTCTCGGCCAGGCCCTGCCAGCAGTCGATGGCCGCCAGACGCTGGGCCATGTCCAGGAAGCGGTGGGCAGCCTCGGCCACCCCGGCGCGCAGCTCCTTGAACAGCGCGAATTCCAGCTCCTTGCGCCGGTCGGCGGCGTGCAGGATGCGCTCCTCCAGCTCGGCGAGCTGGGGCGTGGCGTAGCGCTCGCAGTTGGCCAGGGTCTGGCGGCGGGTGAAGTGGTAGGGCGCCTTGTCCGCCAGGGACTTGGGCAGCTCGAAATAGTAGCCGAACACGCGGTTGAAGCCGAGCTTCAGCTTGTCCAGCCCCGAGGCGGCGCGCTCGGCTTCCAGCAGCCCCTGGACCTGGGCCTGGCCGTGGTCGGTCAGGTCCATGAGCTCGTCCAGCTCGGGGTGGTAGCCGCGCCGGAACAGCCCGCCCTCGGTGACCACGGGCGGCGGCGAGTCCTCCAGGGCGCGGTGCAGCAGGGTGGCGTAGTCGTCCAGGCTGTCCCACCCGCCCAGGAGCTGGCGCAGGGCCGCCGGGGCGTCGTCGGCGTGCGTTTCCACGGCCCCGGCCAGCCGCTCGCGCAGCCCGGGCAGGGCGCCCAAAGAGCCGCGCAGGGCGACGAAATCGCGCGGGGTGGCGCGGTTCATGCGGATGCGCGTCACCAGCCGTTCCAGGTCGTAGACCGAATCCAGGAGCGTGCGCAGGTCCGCGCGCAGGGTGTCATCCTCGACGAACAGGCGCACGCAGTCCTGGGTCTTGACGATGGGCGCCAGGTCCTTCCAGGGCATGCGCAGCCGCCCGGCCAAAAGCCGCCCGCCCATGGGCGTCAGCGTTGCGTCCAGCACGGCCCACAGGGTGCCGCGCCCGCGTGAGCCGTCCAGACGGCGGAACAGCTCCAGGTTGCGCTCGGTCACGTCGTCCAGCAAAAGGTGCCGGGCGAGGTTCAGGGGCTTGAAGGGCGCCAGGCGGAAGTCCTCGCGCATCTGCGTCTGGCGCAGGTAGACGAGGATGGCGCCCATGGCCTGCACGAGCTGGGGCTTGTCGGCCAGGTCCAGGGCCGCGAGGTCGGCCACGCCCTGGTCGCGCAGCACATGGCGCGTGGCGGCGGCCAGATCGAAATGCGAGCGCGCGGGCAGGTGGTTCACCCGCCGGGCCAGGCCCTGGTGGCTGCGGGGCGGCTCGTGCCCCACGGGCAGCAGGATTTCGCTGGGCCCGAGCTTGGCCAGCCACTGCCAGAGCTGCTCCTGGCGGGCGGCGGCCAGCCCGGACCACTCGCCCGTGGACACGTCGGCCCAGGCCAGGCCCCCGGCGTCCTTGTCGGCGTCGAAGTACAGGGCGCAGAGGTAGTTGTGGTCCTTGGCGTCGAGGTTCTCGTCCTCCACCAGGGTGCCCGGGGTCAGCACGCGGGTCACCTGGCGCTCCACCAGCCCCTTGGCCTCGCGCGGGTCCTGGACCTGATCGCACACGGCCACGCGGTAGCCCTTGTCCAGCAGGCGGGCGGCGTAGTCCCAGTAAGAATGGTGCGGCACCCCGGCCATGGGCACGGGGTTGTCGGACTGCTTGTTGCGCGAGGTCAGGGTGATCTGCAATTCGCGCGCGGCGGTGCGCGCGTCGTCGAAGAACAACTCGTAGAAGTCGCCCATGCGGTAGAAGAGCAGGGTGCCGGGGTGCTCCTGCTTGATGCGCAGGTACTGCTCGAACATGGGGGTCATTTTGACCCCGGGCTCCTGGGGCGGCGCTGCGCCGGGGCTTTTGGCGGTCATCTATTCGGTGAGCACGGTGCGGTATTTGATGGAGTGCCAGCTCTTGCAGCGCGGGCACAGGAAGAAGAGCTGCTCGCGCTTGAGGCCGCAGCGGCGGCAGACGAAGCGCTTGAGCTCGCGGGCGCGGTGCACGAAAAAGTCGAGCTGGGTGCGGAAGGACTCGCCCAGCTCCTGGCCCTGGGTGTCCAGGGCCAGCAGTTCCAGGCGCGCGGGCCAGAACCCGGGGTTGAGCACCAGGGTCCGCTCCAGCCAGCGCCGCGAGGCCTCGGGGTCGTCGCCGTAGAGCATCCAGGCCGCGTAGAATTGCAGCAGCAGGTCGTCGTCGTGGCGCTCCAGCAGGGGCAGGGCCACGGCGGTCAGCTCCCGGCGCGGATGGTACTGGAAGGGCTTGTCGGCCTGCATGGCCGCGCCGGGGCCCAACTCGCGGACCTTGGCCGCCTCCAGCAGCCCTTCCAGCAGCACGAAGCGCTGGTCGGGCTGCACGCTGTCCAGGGCGCGGGCCAGATGGTGGCCGACCTCGCGCCAGTTGTTCGCGGCCAGGGCCTGGCGCATGAGCTCGATCCAGGCCTCCAGGGAGCCGGGGTGGGCCTTGAGGGCCTTGCGCAGCCATTTGTAGCCCTGGGCCTGCTGGCCGTCGGCGAAGCGGTCCGTGGCCAGGCGGACCAGATGGTGCGCCTCGGCCACCGGGTTGCCCAGGCGGGCGTAGTGGCGGGCGGCCTGCTCGTGGTCCCCGCTGTCGGCGGTGAGCCGGGCCAGCTCGGCCATCACGGCGTCGGAGTCCCCGCCCAGCCTGCGGGCCTGTTCGAAGGCGTGCATGGCCCGGTCCAGGAAGCCGCCGCGCTTGAAGTCGCGGCCCAGCTCGAACCAGGCCTTGGCCTGGACCTCCCTGTCCAGCCCGGGGCGGACGATGAGGCTCTGGCGGATCTGCACGGCGCGCTCGATCTCGCCGTGGGAGCGGTAGAGATTGCCCAGGGCGAGGTAGATCTCCACCGCGTCGGGGTTGGCGCGCACCACCTGGGAGAGTTCGGCGATGGCGGCCTGGGTGTCGCCGGAAACGGCGCCCGCGTCCTGGAACAGGGTCGCGCGCCCGCCGCCGCCCATGGGCCGCACGGGCTTGCCGTCCAGGATGTCGCGCCACCAGGTCATGACTGCCCCCGGGGGTGCTAGTTGTCCTGCGCCGGGGTGGCGTCGGACAGCGGCAGGTTGCGCAGCGAGGTCACTTCCTGCTCCAGGGTGGCCAGCTTGCGGTTGGCCCGCGCCAGCTCGCGCCCGGTGCGCAGCTTTTCCAGGAAGAAGTAGAGCAGGGTCAGCACGCTGCCCAGGAAGAAGGCGGCCAGCAGGAACATGTACAGCGGCGATTCCAGGGCGAAGAGCTGCGCGTCGAACAGGGTCAGCCCCAGGGACAGGGGCGCGCCCAGCACCGGCAGGTTCTGGGCGAACAGGGCCATGGTCAGCACGAACAGGGCGATCACGGCCAGGAACTTGATGAAACGCATGGAAGATCTCCTTTTGGCGCTAGGCTGTATATTGGTCGAAAAGGGGCCGCAGGGCCGCATAGGTGGAGTCGATGTGCTCGGGGATGACCCGCGTCTGCGAGGCGAAGGCCATGAACGAGGAATCGCCCGTCCAGCGGGGCACGAGGTGGAAATGCAGGTGCTCCTTGATGCCCGCCCCGGCGGCCTCGCCGATGTTCACCCCGCCGTTGACGCCCTGGGGCCGGAAGCGCTCCTGCAGGATGCGCGTGCTGACCTGCATCAGGTCCATCAGCTCGTGGCTTTCCTCGGGGGTCAGGTCCACGAGGTTCATCAGGTGCCGGTAGGGGCAGACCATCAGGTGCCCGTTGTTGTAGGGAAAGATGTTCATGATCACGAAGCAGGTCCGCCCGCGGTGGAGCACGCGGCGGCTCTGGTCCTCGCCGGTGTCCTTGGGCAGGCAGAAGGGGCACTGGTCGGCCTTGGGGCCGAGGATGTATTCAAGGCGCCACGGGGCCCACAACACGTCCATGGATCGTCCTTTGCGTCAGTTGTTGGGCTCGCCCGCAAGGATCCGGGCGGCCAGTTCCACGGCCTGGGCCGGGCTGGTGGCGGGCACCACGCCGGGGATGTTCTTCCAGGCGCCCAGGGCGACCACCGCGCGGCCCGACTTCAGGGCCAGGGCGATCTCGGACAGGGTGCCGTAGCCGCCTTCCACGGCGATGACCACATCGCCGTTTTGCACCACCAGGGCGTTGCGCATCTGGCCGATGCCCGTGGCCAGGGCCGTCTCGATGTAGGGGTTGGCGCCGCGCCGGTCGGCGCCGGGCAGGATGCCCACGGTGTGGCCCCCGGCCTCGCGCGCGCCCTGGGCCGCAGCCTCCATGACCCCCGACAGCCCGCCGCAGACCAGGGTCCAGCCCCGGGCGGCGATGAGCGCCCCCAGCTCGCGGGCCGTGGCCCGCACCGCGTCGTCGCAGCGTCCGGCGCCGATCACCGAAACATGCACGTCTTCGTTCACCGCAGCCCCCCGGCACGGGCCTGGCCCGTGGAATTCAAGCATGGAGCGGACCGTGCCGTTGTACACGCCGCGCGCGCCAAGGGCAAGGCCCGCGCCGCGCCCCTAGCCCTGCCCGCCGGGTTTCGCGCCCCGGGCGGGCGGGGCCTGGGCGATGCCCATGAACCCCGGGTCGGCCACCAGGGCCCGGGCCAGGGCCAATTGGTCCTCGCGGCAGTTGGCGCGCCCGTCGATCATCGCCGCGCGCACCTTGTCCAGGATGCGCCCGTAGGCAGGCCCGGCGGGCAGGCCCAGGTCGCGCAGATCGAGCCCGGTGATGTCCAGGGTCTGGGCGCGCATCTGGGTCAGGTACTGCGACAGGGCCTTGCGCACGTCCTCCTGCTTGTAGCGGGCCATGAAGTAGAGCACGCCCTCCACGGGCACCTTGTCCAGCAGGAAGTACAGCTCCGAGGGCGGGCCCTGGCGGTGGCGCCACATCTTGAAGCCGTAGATGGTCTCGTTGACCGTGACCCGCAGGGCGATGAACTCGTCCTCCATGCGGCTGCTCATGTGGAAGCGCGCGGCCATGGAGCGCGCGTCGGCCTCCTCGGCGCCGTTGGCCAGGGCCATGAAGTAGAGCAGCCAGCGCCTGGGCGCGGGGCCCTGGTAAAGCATCTGGTACCATTCCAGGACCTTGCCCAGCTCTTCGGCCAGCTCCTCCTGGGCCGGGGCGAGGGTCAGCAGCGGATGCATGGCCCGCAGCACCTTGAACTGGCGCAGCAGGCGCAGGCAGCCCACGGCGTTTTGTTCCTCCAGCAGCAACTGCATCTCGTTGAACAGCCGGGCCCCGGAGAGTTTCTGGATCAGGTCGAGCTGCACGGCGTTCTTGATCAGCCGTTCGGTCTGCCCGCCGATGCGCAGGTCGTAGCGCATGGCGAAGCGCACGGCGCGCAGGATGCGCGTGGGGTCTTCCACGAAGGACAGGGAATGCAGCACGCGCAGGGCGCGTTCCTTGATGTCGCGCTGGGCGCCGAAGAAGTCCACCAGCCGCCCCAGGGACGCGGGGTTGAGCTGCACGGCCAGGGCGTTGATGGTGAAGTCGCGGCGGTAGAGGTCCATCTTGATGGACGACAGCTCCACCGTGGGCAGGGCGGCGGGATACTTGTAGTATTCCAGCCGCGCGGTGGCCACGTCGATGTGCTGGCCCTGGGGCAGCACGACCACGGCGGTCTGGAACTTGCGGTGCGGGCGCACCCGGCCCTGCATGCGCTCGGCCAGGGCCCGGGCGAAGGCGATGCCGTCGCCCTCCACCACCAGGTCCAGGTCCGCGTTGGGCCGGTCCATGAGGATATCGCGCACGAATCCGCCCACGGCGTAGACCGCCACGCCCAGGGCGTCGGCCAGGCGGCCCGCGTCTTCGAGCACGGCGAACAGCGCGGCGGGCAGGCGCTCGCGCATGGTCACGCGGATGTTGCGCTCGCGGCCCCGGTCGGGCAGCAGCTGTTCGGGGATGCGCGCGGGCTCGTCGATGAGGATGTTGATCAGGTCCGTGCGGGTGATGACGCCCACCACGCGCCCGGCGTCGAGCACGGGCACCAGGCGCTGGCCCTGGCCGAGGATGATCTCGGTCACATCGTAGAGGGCGTCGCCGGGCGTGACCCAGGCGTGGCCGCGCATCATGTATTCGGTGCAGGGCGTGTCGCCCAGGCCGTGGCCCACGGCCTTGTCGGCGATCTGGTGCTCCAGGATGCCCACCAGGGCGCCCTGGGCGTCCACCAGGGGCGCGGCCTTGAGGCCGTAGCGGGTCATGACCTCGGCGGCGGCGGCGGTGGTCAGGGCGGCGTCCAGGACCACGGGGTTGCGCGACATGATGCCGCTGACCTCGTGGCGCGGCTTGATCTGGGCGTTGAGCAGGGCGAACAGCTCGTCCTTGACCTGGGCCAGGGTGCGGTTCTTGATGCTGGCCGAGGCCGCCGAGGCGTGCCCGCCGCCGCCGAACGAGGCGCAGATCTGGCCCACGTCCACCTCGGGGCTGCGCGAGCGCGCCACCAGATGCACGCGGTCGTCCATGCGGCCCAGGGCGAAGAGCACGCGCAGGTTTTCCATGTCCAGCAGCTTGTGGGCCAACAGTGCGAAATCGTTGACGTAGGCGTCGGTGCTGACCTCGGTGACCACCACGGGCACCCCGCGAATCTCGTGGGTGTGCGCGGCGTCGAGCATCTCGCCCAGCAGGGAGACCTGCTCGGCGGACAGGTCGCGGGTGATGAGGTCGGATATGACGGTCACGTCCATGCCGTGGCCCAGCAGCCAGGCGGCGGCGGCGAAATCCTGGGGCGTGGTGGAGTTGAAGGTGAAGGAGCCCGTGTCCTCGTAGATGCCCAGGCCGATGAAGGTCGCCTCGTCGCTGGTCGGCGTCAGGCCTGCGGTCATCATTTCGTGGACGAGGATGGTGGCCGTGGAGCCCCAGGGCAGCACCTTGCCGCCGCTGGCGGGCACGTCGTCGTCGGTGTCGGGGTGGTGGTCCCAGGCGTGGACGGTCAGCCCCGGGTTGTCCAGCGCCTGGGCGACGTGGGCCACGCGCGGACGCTGGCGGGTGTCCACCAGCACCAGGGTGCGCACGCTGTCCAGGTCGATGTCCTTGGCGCTTTGGAAGTTGAACAGGTACATGGCGCTCTGGATGAAGAAATTGCGCAGGTTCTTCTCCTGGCTGCCGGGAAAAAGGAGCACCGCGCCCGGATACAGGCGGCTGGCGGCGATCATGGCCGAGAGGGCGTCGAAGTCCGCGTTGGCGTGGGTGGTGACGACCAGGGGGGCGGGGCGCTTGTCCTGCTGCTTCATGGAGTGTGTCCGGCCTCTTGGTCCCGGGTGCGCAGTGCCGAGCGGGGGTGGTGCTCGCGGTGGATGCGCATCAGGCGCTCGGATTGGACGTGGGTGTAGATTTCCGTGGCCGCGATGTCGGCGTGGCCGAGCAGCAGTTGCACGGTGCGCAGGTCGGCCCCGCCTTCGAGCAGGTGGGTGGCGAAGCTGTGGCGCAGGGTATGCGGCGAGACCTCGGCGCGCACCCCGGCCAGCAGGGCGTAGCGCTTGATGAGCTTCCACACCGCCTGGCGCGTGAGCCCCCGGCCCGAGCGGTTCAGGAACATCAGCTCCTGCACGGGGCGGAACAGCCCGCGCCAGGAGCGCAGATAGGTTTCCAGGAAGCGCTGGGCCTCGTAGTGCAGGGGCACCACGCGCTCTTTGGACCCTTTGCCGAAGACGCGCACAAGCCCCGTCTGGGGGTCGAAATCCAGGGGCGCCAGGGCGACGAGCTCCGAGACGCGCAGCCCGGCGGCGTAGAGCAGCTCCAGCATGGTCCGGTCGCGGAAACCCAGGCGGTCGGCAGTGTCGGGCTGGTCGAGGATGGCCGCCACGTCGGCCTGGGAGAGCACGTCGGGCAGCTTGCGCGGCAGCTTGGGGTTTTCCAGCAGGTGCGCGGGGTCCGCAGGCAGGCGGCCTTCGTCGGCCAGGTGGGCGAACAGCCCGCGCAGGGCCGAGAGGTGCCGGGCCAGGCTGCGGCTGGCCAGCCCCCGCCCGCGCAGGTGGAAGAGATACAGGGTCAGGGTCTGCGGGGTCACGTCGGGCAGGTCCGCCCCCCGGGCGCGCAGGAAGTCCGTGAACGCGGCCAGGTCCTGGCCGTAGGCCGCCAGGGTCTGCCCGGCCAGCCCGCGCACCACCAGCAGGTGGTCCAGGTAGGCCAGAACCCAGGGGTGCTCCGGCGGGGCGGGGGTTTTCATGCGCTGCGGGCCCTCCAGGGCGTTGGTTTGCCTGGGCAGGGTACACGGCCCGGGCCCCCGATACAAGGGCTACAAGGGGCGCGCGGCCCCGGGCGTTGACAGCCCCCCGGGGCCGCCGCTATGGTCCACGGGCCTGCCCGCACCCCGACGGACCCGCCTGGCGTCCGCATCAATATCCCCCAAGGAGTGGACCGACGTGCCCGATTTCAAGCTGGCCCAGCGCATTGCCGAACTGCCGCCCTACCTGTTCGCCGAGATCGACCGCGTGAAGAAGCAGGTCGCCGCGCGCGGCGTGGACATCATCAGCCTGGGCATCGGCGACCCCGATCTGCCGACCCCCGGATTCATCGTGGACGCCCTCTACGAAGCCGCCAAGAACCCCGCCAACCACCGCTACCCGGACTACGAGGGCCTGCCGGCCTTCCGCCAGGCCGTGACGCGCTGGTACGCCGAGCGCTTCGGCGTGACGGACCTGGACGAAGCCCGCGAGGTGGTCAGCCTCATCGGCTCCAAGGAGGGCATCGCCCATTTCCCGCTGGCCTTCACCGACCCCGGCGACCTGAACCTGGTCTGCTCGCCCAACTACCCGGTGTACCCCATCGCCACGCGCTTCGCGGGCGGCGAGGTGGCCTTCGTGCCGCTGACCGAGGCCAACGGCTTTCTGCCCGACCTGGACGCCATCGACGCCGCCACCTGGGAGCGCGCGAAGTCCATCTACCTGAATTACCCGAACAACCCCACGGCGGCCACCGCCGACGCGGCGTTCTTCGAAAAGCTCATCGCCCGCTGCCGCGAGACGAACACGATCATCGTCCACGACGCGGCCTACACCGAGCTGTACTACGACGACGCCAAAAAGCCGCCGAGCATCCTGCAGTTCCCCGGCGCCAAGGACGTGGCCATCGAGTTCCACTCGCTGTCCAAGACCTACAACATGACCGGCTGGCGCATCGGCATGGCCGTGGGCAACGCCTCGCTGGTGGCCGGGCTGGGCAAGGTCAAGACCAACGTGGATTCGGGCATCTTCCAGGCCGTGCAGCAGGCGGGCATCGCGGCCATGCGCGACGGCGAGCCCCATGTGGCGGGCTTCCGCGACATCTACCGCGAGCGGCGCGACGCCGTGGTCGGCGCCCTGCGCAAGGCGGGCATCGAATGCCCGCTGCCCGAGGCCACGGTCTACGTGTGGGCCAAGGTGCCCCAGGGGCGCAGCTCGGCGGAGTTCGTCTCCGAGGTGCTGGAGCGCACCGGCGTGGTGCTGACCCCGGGCAACGGCTTCGGCGCCGCCGGGGAAGGGTACTTCCGCATCTCGCTGACCGTGCCCACCGCGCGCCTCGAGGAGGCCGTATCCCGCATCGCCGCGCTGTAGAGGCCTTCGTCTGCCTCGGGTCCAACCTGGGCGACCCCGTGGAGAATCTGGCCCGGGCCCTGGAGCGCCTGGGCCGGATTCCCGGAGTGCGCCCGGGCGGAGCCTCGCGCGTGTATCGCACCGAGCCGCAGGACCGGCGCGACCAGCCCTGGTTTGCCAATCAGGTCGCGCGCGTGCTATGCGACGAGACGGTGACGCCCCACGGGCTGCTGGACGCGCTGTTGGGCATCGAGCTGGCCCTGGGCCGCGACCGCAGCACGGGCCCCGGCGCCCCCGCGCGCTTCGGGCCCCGGGTTATCGACCTGGACCTTTTGCTGTTCGGCGGGCTGGTGCTGCGCGACGCGCGCCTGGAGCTGCCCCATCCGCGCATGGGCCAGCGGGCTTTCGTGCTCGTGCCCCTGGCGGAGCTGGCCCCGGGCCTGCGCCTGCCCGGCGGGCAGGCCGTGGAGGACGCCCTGGCGCGCCTGGATTTCCAGGTTGTCTCCGGGCCGCAGGGCGAGGAAATCAGACAGTAGCCCCGCGCGGGGCAGGGGAGCCCGGGCCGCCCGTCCGCTCCGACAAACTTGAAGCATAGCTTTAACAATCAAGCCGAGGGTGGGGTATCATGCTGAAATTCCTGATTCTGGCTGCGGGCCTGTTTCTGCTCTACAAGCTCTTCAAGGGCGACGCCCGACGCAAGGAGATGAAGGAGGAGAAGGAGCAGGAAACCCTGAAGGCCTCGGGCGAGATGGTCAAGGACCCCATCTGCGGCAGCTACGTCTCCCGCGAGGACTGCGAAATCCGCGTACGCAACGGCGAGACGGTGCACTGTTTCTGCAGCTACGAGTGCCGCGACAAGTACGTGAAGCAGCTCGAAGGCAAATCCGAGGAACCCAAGCCCGTGGAATAGGGCCCAATGACGCGCCGCGCGCCGCCCGAGGGCCGGCCTGCGGCGCAACGCGTCCGAAAAGGGGGACGACGCCATGCGCTTTTTCATCGATACGGCGAACCTGGAAGAGATCCGGCGGGCCAAGGCCTACGGTCTCATCGACGGCGTGACCACCAACCCGAGCCTTTTTGCCCGCGAGAAAGAGGACTGGCGTACCCTGGCGCAGAAGATCTGCGCCGAGGTCGAGGGCCCGGTGAGCCTGGAGGTCGTCGGCCTCACGGCGGCGGAGATGGTCCGCGAGGCGCGCGAGCTGGTGCAGTTCGGGCCCAACGTGGTGGTCAAGATTCCCATGACCATGGAAGGCCTGGCCGCCGTGCGCGAGCTGACGGGCATGGGCATCGACACCAACGTGACCCTGGTCTTCTCGCCGCTGCAAGCCCTGCTGGCCGCCAAGGCCGGGGCGAGCTACGTCAGCCCCTTCGTAGGCCGGGTGGACGACGTGGGCGCCGAGGGCATGGCCCTGGTGGAGCAGATCGTGACCATCTTCACCAACTACGGCTTCTCCACCCAGACCCTGGTGGCCAGCGTGCGCAGCCCGATGCACATCCTGCAAAGCGCGCTGCTGGGCGCCGACGTGGCGACCATCCCCTTCAACGTCCTGGAAAAACTGGCCAGCCACCCGCTGACGGACAAGGGCCTGGACGCCTTCCTGGCTGACTGGAAAAAGACCCCCGGCGCCGGGGCCTGACAGGCCGCCCCAAAAGGCGATCTGACGCGTTATTCGGAAAATCCAAGGCCCCGCGTCTCTTTTGCTGCGCGCTGGCCTTGGATTTTTTTTCGCCTAACATCTCAACCAGGTAAATCGTTTCGCAAGTCAAATGGCCCCCTTGACGAAAACGCCCGAAATCAATCGGAATCCTTTGATTGTCAATGCGATTAGGGGGCCTTCTTCTGGGTAAGATGTGTCCCAAGGTTGTGTCAACCTGCTTGCACGCAACCAGCGAAGATGTTTTGCTAACATCCGGATAAATTCTGCCTTAGTTGTTGAACCTGTCACGCAGTTCAAACAGGTAGTTGCTCCACATTTCAAAATTGGGTTGGGCAGGGGTGTCGTACCATTCCTTGCAAACCCAGTATGTTCCAAGAAGTAACTTGGAATAATACCGACGATACCCATTGTGATCGTGTCCATTTTTGCTGGAAAGAGTGATCACAGGGAAGTTCAGATCGAATTTATCCTTGCAGTAGTCACGATCTTGAAGCCTCTGGATTTCCTCCTCATCGACCACGGCGAGTACTTTCGGCAAAACGTCGAACAGATACCCTTTGGTGTCTCGCCCTTTCCGATACAGGTTGATCTTGTGGCCTTGAATTTCCACATATTGAACGCCTTTATTTGTTCCCATTTTGCACCTCCGCCACGGTTAGTTTCTGGAAAAGATAGCACACCAGAAAAGCCTGTCAAACATTTATTATCTTTGATATTATTAAATCATTAACAATGATAAATGAGCAGCATTGTCAAAGGTCACCCCTGGCAACATCAAACAACCGCCCAAAACAATTGCCGCTGTTTAGCAAGAACAAGAGCGGTCGGGGCTCCCGGCGCCCTCCGGGGCAAGCACTGCCCTTGCCGAAAATCCAAGAAAAGGCGCTGTGCCGGAGAGGATTCACACCGCGACCACGGCTGGCCGCTCCCCGGCCCCACGCCCATCTGCGCGCCGGATGTTGACGTCTTTCCGAAGGGAGTAGCGAGCGGGGCCCCGCGTCTTTCGGGCATCGTACCCACAAGGCCCGCCAAGGCGTTTTCAGGCCTCAGGGCATACTTTGGTCATCCTGGCCAGGAAAAACGTCCAGAAGGCCCGGGCGCGCGGGCGCCCCGGTGAGCCCAGGCCCGGGAGCGGGGCGGCCTGCGCGTAATTTGCGGCCCGTGACCAGGGCCGGGAGGCGCGGGCGAGAAGAAAGGGGCGACGGCCTGTGGGGCGCCCAAAGGGTCTCCTGGTTCAAAGTGCCGTGGCAAGCCGCGCAAGCCCCCAGGTGCGCGCCAAGCCCTGGGTTTCCATGCGCCCTGGAGGGCAGGCGGACACGGGCATACCGCAGAACCCCCGGACAATCTCCAGAAGCGCAGCGCCCCAGGCAGTTCCAATATCCCGCAGGGCACCGGGCAAACTTCAAGAACCCTTGGAGTTGCAGCAGCACCCGAACCATGTCGAGCAGACCCCCTCGAAAACGCGGGCAAAACAGGCCCAAGGGCAGTAGCGCAGATCCTGCTTCAACCTGTGTTCACCTGGGCCTGACTGTCTCATAATGTAAATTATGTTAACTTTAAACCAAAGGGAGGCGCGCATAGGGCTTTGAAATCATTCAAATCATTTCGCCGCTTGCAGTTCGTGGAACAGAAACAGACTGCACTGCTGCAACTTGAAGGCTGGCCCCGGGGCCGTGCTCCGCCCGGACCCTTCCCGCAGTGCCGCCCTGCGCCTCTGGAGCCCACAAGCCCGTCCGCGCGACGCAGCACCCGGACTTGGGCCGGAAAAGGCCTCTGGGACCCCTGCCAGCTCTTTGCGCCGCACGGCACCGCAGGTGCTTTGCCCGGGCAACGCCCCGGATCTGCCACCCGGGGCCCGGGGCGCTCCGTCACGGGCAGTCGGGGCCTGTCGCCTGTGCTCAGGGCCGACTCCATGCCGCCTGCCTGCCGCCCACTCCCGCGCCGCCGTTTTGCCTCCGCTCGTGGCTCGTCCTGGAAAGGCAGGCCCTCAAGAGGCGTTCATGTCCTTCCGGACGCTTGTGCTGGCCCGGTGGTGCGTGCGCGCCGCGTCAGCGCATCCAACTGCGCAGCTTGCCCCGCAGCCGTCCCCGGTTCCGCAGGTTTTGCGCCGGTGATTCGTGCGGCAGGCGCTGTGTTCCGGGCAGGCCTGCCGCGCCCCGGTTTTCCGGCCGGAGGGGCATTCGCAGCGCCCGGCCCCTGCCACGCCGGCCCAAATGCCTCCGAAACTGGCGCCTTGGCCGCAGAACGGACGCCTTGCAGGCTCCCCGGGCTCCGGGCGCCCTTCAGGGAGCCCCCTTCCGGCTCCTCCCGCAGGCCAGGGCGGAGCACAGCCCTTCCGCTCACGGCCACGGCGCCCTGGGGACACACGGAAAGGGGGCGGCACGCCATGACGGCGCTGCGACCAGCCCAAAAATAAAGCGGCCCGGGCATGAACCCGAGGCCGCCGACAAGGCCGCTTCCCTGTGCCCCCGGACAGGGCAACCGCAGCGGCGGGTCCAGGGAGGGCCCCAGCCCGCCGCCGCATGAGGCGCCAATATGCTAAAATTAAAGAAAAACAGTCTCAAACCTCAAGTGAAACTCTAGGTTTGCGCCCTCTTCCCTGTCCCTGTCCCGGCCGGACTCCCCTGCCCGGCGCGCTTCGGCCCCGGCCTGCTCCTGGCCGCCCGGCCTACTTGCTGGTCAGGCGGAACACGCCGTCCCACGTCTCGCCGGGGCCCACGGGCGGGTTGGCCTTGAACAGCTCGCAGCGGGCCATGAACGCCCGCGACGGTGTGACCTTGGCCTGCGGCACCAGCTCCAGGGCATCGGCCCGGGCGAAGCCCTCGCGGGCCGCGTCCCAGCGCATGGCCAGATAGTGCTCCATGGCCGCGTCGAACTCGCGCAGCAGCTCGCGCTGCCCCTCGGTCAGCCCGCCGCGCAGGGCCACGACCTCGTACACCCGCACCGGCTCGGACTTGCCGACCACGGCGATGTTGTCGATGAAGCGGGCCTCCACCAGGTCGCGCACCGTGCAGGGCGCGCCCTCTTCGTCCCAGGCGGGCTGGTCCAGGGTCGCCTCGCTGACCAGGGTGTACACCCCGTACTGCTTGGCGCCGGATTCCAGGCGCGCGGCCAGGTTCACCGCGTCGCCCATCATGGTGTAGTTCATGCGCATGGTGCTGCCCATGTTGCCGACCACGATCTCACCCGAGTTCAGGCCGATGCGCACGCGCATTTCGTGGACGATGCGCGGCCATTTGTCGCCCGGGGTCCAGACTTCGGGCGGGTAGCCCTTGACGTTGCGCTCGGGCTCGCCCGGGGCCTGGCGCTCGGCGCGCCATTTCTCGCGCAGCTCCCCCAGCCGGCGCTGCATGGCCACGGCCACGCGGCAGGCGCGGTAGCCGTGGTCGGGCACGTCCATGGGCGCGCCGAAGAAGGCCACCACCGCGTCGCCTTCGTACTTGTCCAGGGTGCCCCGGTCGGCGAGGAGGATGTCGGTCATGGCCGTGAGGTATTCGTTGAGCAGTTCCACGAGCTGGGTGGCCGTGAGCTTTTCGGAAAAGGTCGAAAAGCTCTGCACGTCGGAGAAGAACGCCGTGATCACGCGCGCCTCGCCGCCCAGGGTCGGGTTGGCCTTGCTGCGGAACATCTCGTCGATGAGCTCGGGCGACAGGTAGCTCTGGAAGGTGGCGTGCAGGTACTTCTTCTGGCCTTCCTCGCGCCAGTACTTGAGCAGCGTCAGCACCGTGAAGTTCACGGCCAGCATGATCAGCGGATACAGGGGCGAGAGGAAGAAGCCCTTGGCCTGCATGCTCCAGTAGGCGCCGTACCACATGCCCCCCGCGCTGGCGGCCAGGGGCAGCACGCTCCAGGCCGCCCCGACCCAGGTCAACAGCGCGGTGGTCAGGGCTCCGGCGGCCAGAAGGAGCACGAACTCCAGGCCCCAGGCCCACACCGGGCGCTGGATGAAGTCCTGGGCCAGGATGTTGTCCACCACCGTGGCGTGGACCTCCACCCCGGGCAGGATGGGATCGAAGGGCGTGGCCCGCAGGTCGAGCAGCCCCGCCGCCGAGGTGCCCAGGAACACGATCTTGCCTTCGAGTTCGCCCTCGGAAATCTTGCCTTCGAGCACCCGCCAGGCGGGCACGTAGCGGAACGCCCCGCGCTTGCCGCGATATTTCGTGTAGATCTGCCCGCGCGGGTCCACGGGCACCTCGATCTGCCCGATGCGCACGCTCTCGATGCCCTGGGTGCTCACGTTGACCAGCGCCTGGCGCTGGCCCGTGGCGGCCATGAGCGTGGCCAGGGCCAGGTTGGGGTAGAGCTTGTCCTTGTGGCGCACGAACAGCGGGGTCTTGCGGTAGATGCCGTCGGGGTCGGGCTCGGTGTTGAAGAAGCCCGACATGTGGGCCTTTTCCGAGATTTCCGGGATGTTGCAGACCACCGCCGGGGCGCTGATCAAAAATTCCGAGGCCGGGGGCGCGCCCTTGTGGCGCTTCTCCACCAGGCTCACGGGATGCAGGGCGCATTCGCTCGCCGCGCCGCGCACCTCGTCCAGTTCGCGGTCGAAGTGGAAATAGTAGCCCAGCACGAAGGGCCCGTTGCCGACCACGTCGCCGAAGATCAGGTCGTTGTCCATGAGGGCGTCGGGCATCCCGGCGAAGGCCACGTCCACCTGGAGATCGCGGCGCAGGGCCTCCTTGAGCACCTTGGGCGAGGTGCGGTCGGGCTCGGGAAACACGATGTCCAGGCCCACGGCCAGGGCCCCGGCCTCGCGGATCTTGGCCAGCAGCAGGGCCACCCGGTAGCGCGGCCAGGGCCACTGCCCGAAGCGCGCCAGGCTGGCCTCGTCCAGGTCCACCACCACGGGCACCTTGGTGGTCACGGTCCCGGCGGTGGCCCGCAGCAGGGTGTCGTAGACCTTGAAATTCAGGTCGCGCAGGAACCCGGGCTGCTGCACATACAGCCAGGCCGCCAGGACGGTGGTGAGCATGCCGAAGGTGACCAGGAAGGCCCAGCTGTCCTTGAAGCGCTCGAAAAGTCTTTTGATGTCCGACGCCATGCAGGCCCTCCCCCGGGTGTTGCGCCCTCTTCGGCCCCCCTGCCCCGGCCGCTGCGGGCGGGGCGGGGGGCCGACGCTCCGGGTTGTAGCAGGAAACCGGCCCGAGGGGAACGGGTGCGGCGCCCCGGTCCCCTACTCCACGAAAAGCGGCACGTGGGCGAAGCGTTCCACGTCCACCAGCCCCCGGTCCGTGAGCTTCAGGGCCGGGATCACCGGCAGGGCCAGGAAGGACAGGATCATGAACGGGTCCGCGTCGTGGCCGGGGCGCAGCAGGCCACGCGTGGCCGCGCGCAGGGCTTCGAGCCCGGCCACCACCTCGTCGGCGCCCCTGTCGCTCATCAGCCCGGCCACGGGCAGGGGCAGCAGCGCCAGCACCCGGCCGTCCAGCGCCGCGGCCAGCCCGCCGCCCGCCTCGGCCACGGCCCGCGCGGCCAGGGCCAGGTCGGCGTCGTCCATGCCCGCAGCCACGATGTTGTGCGAGTCGTGGGCCACGCTGGAGGCCACGGCGCCCCGGGCCAGCCCCAGGCCCTGCACGAACCCCAGCCCAACGTTGCCCGTGGCCGCGTGGCGCTCCACAACGGCCAGCTTGGCCAGGTCGCGCCCCGGATCGGCCTGGGCCAGCCCGCCGCGCGCGGGCACGTCCGCTTCCAGGGCCCGGGTCACGATCTGCCCGGGCACCACGCCGATGGCCCGCGCCCGGCGTCCAGCGGCGGGAATGGCGAACAGCTCCGGGGCCAGGGGCCGCCCCAGGCGCATGGTGTTGCCCGGCAGGGGCACGGAGCTGGCGAAGTCCAGCTCGTCCACGGGCCTGCCGCCCAGCCAGCAGCCGGAAATGGCGAAGGATTCCAGGTCGTCCAGCAGCACGAAATCGGCCCGCCAGCCCGGGGCCACAGCCCCGCGCCCGGCGAGGCCGAAGCGCCGCGCGGTGTTGATGGAAGCCATCTGCACCGCGCGCACGGGCGCGACTCCGGCGCCCATGGCCAGGCGCACGGCGTGGTCCAGATGCCCCAGGCGCAGCAGTTCGTCGGGGTGGCGGTCGTCGGTGACCAGGGAGCAGTTCTGGGCGTTGAACTCGTTGATGACAGGAAGCAATTCCAGGAGGTTATGCTCGGCAGAACCCTCGCGGAGCATGAGATGCATGCCCCGGCGCAGCTTGCCCAGGGCCTCGCGGATGGTGGTGCTCTCGTGGTCCGAGTCCGGCCCGGCGGCGACATAGGCCGACAGGGCCGCGCCCTCCAGGCCCGGGGCGTGGCCGTCCACCAGCCGGCCCCGGGCGGCGGCCAGCTTGGCCAGGACCTGCCCGTCCCCGGCCAGCACGCCGGGAAAATTCATCATTTCGCCCAGGCCCGGCACGCGCTCGGGCTCGGCGGCCAGCAGCCGGGCCACGGCGTCGGCGTCCAGGGCCGCGCCGGAGGTTTCCAGGTGCGTGGCGGGCACTGGGGCGGTGTACGGTTTTCTTGGACACCGAATTGGGAGTAAGAGATCCCCAGGAGGTGTTCGATGACGAAGGATGGAATGAGGGGCAGAGGAG
>NZ_JAEX01000021.1 GCF_000519125.1 Desulfocurvus vexinensis DSM 17965 | reverse complement strand
CCGCAAAAACCTCCGGCGCGGGCCGGGCGGCTTCCTGCCGCCCGGCCCGCGCCGCCGTATGGGGTCAAGGGGCCGTTGGCCCCTTGCGGGGGTCCAGGGGGCAGCGCCCCCCGGGCCTTCGGCCCTGGCGGCGCCCCGGCGGCAGCTAGCCCTGGTCCACGAGGAAGCGCCCGGTGACGGACGCGGGGTCGGTGGCGATGTGTTCGGGGGTGCCCCGGGAGACGATGCGCCCGCCGTGTTCGCCGCCGCCGGGGCCCAGGTCGAGCACCCAATCCGCCGCGCGCACCACGTCGAGGTTGTGTTCGATGACGACCACGGTGGCGCCCTTGTCCACCAGGCGGTGCAGCACGGCGATGAGCTTGCCGACCTCGTGCATGTGCAGGCCGGTGGTGGGCTCGTCGAGGATGTAGAGGGTGCCGGGCAGGCTGCGCTTGCCCAGCTCGCGGCTGATCTTGATGCGCTGGGCCTCGCCGCCGGAGAGCGTGGTGGCGGGCTGGCCCAGGCGCAGGTATTCCAGGCCCACGTCTTCGAGGATGGCTAGGCGGCGCACCAGGGCCGGGTAGTTCTCGAAGAATTGCAGGGACTGGCGCACGGTGAGCCCCAGCACCTCGGAGATGTTCAGCCCCTTGTAGCGCACTTCCAGGGTTTCGCGGTTGTAGCGCTGGCCCTTGCACACGTCGCAGGTCACGAACACGTCGGGCAGGAAGTGCATTTCCACGCGGATGGAGCCGTCGCCCTGGCAGGCCTCGCAGCGACCGCCGCGCACGTTGAAGCTGAAGCGCCCGAGCTTGTAGCCGCGCTTCTTGGCCTCCTTGGTGCCCGCGAAAATGGCGCGGATCTCGTCGAAGATCTTGGTGTAGGTGGCCGGGTTGGAGCGCGGGGTGCGGCCGATGGGCGTCTGGTCGATGGAGACGATGCGTTCGATGGCCTCGCCGCCGGAAATACCCGCGAGCTGGCCGGGGCTTTCGACCTTGATGCCGCGTTCCAGGGCCAGGTGCTTGTAGAGGGTGTCCATGACCAGGGAGGACTTGCCCGAGCCGGACACGCCGGTGACGCAGGTCAGGCAGCCCAGGGGGATGTCCACGTCCAGGCCTTGCAGGTTGTTGGTGGTCACGCCTTTGAGGGAGACCATGCCCCGGGAGGGGCGCCGGGCGTCCGGCTGCTCGATGCGCATGTCGCCGCGCAGGTAGCGTGCGGTGAGGCTGCCCGGGTCAGCCAACAGGCCGGGCACGTCGCCCTGGTAGACGATCTCGCCGCCCAGCCAGCCCGAGCCGGGGCCCAGCTCCAGCACATGGTCGGCGCTCTTGATGGTCGCCTCGTCGTGCTCGACCACGAGCACGGTGTTGCCCCGGCCCTGCAGCTCGCGCAGGGTGGCCAGCAGGCGGTCGTTGTCGCGCGGGTGCAGGCCGATGGACGGCTCGTCGAGGACGTAGGTCACGCCCACCAGCCCCGAGCCGAGCTGCCCGGCCAGGCGGATGCGCTGGGCCTCGCCGCCGGACAGGGTGGACATGTTGCGGCCCAGGGACAGGTAGTCCAGCCCGACGTTGACCAGGAAACCCAGGCGGTGGGTGAGTTCCTTCATCAGCGGCTCGGCGATCATGGCCTTGTGGCCGGGGAACTCGCAGCCGCGCAGCCAGTCCAGGGCGCGGCGGATGGACAGGCTGGTGAACTCGAAGAGGTTCAGGTCGCCCACGCGGGCGGCCAGGGCCTCGGGGCGCAGGCGGGCCCCGGCGCAGGCCGGGCAGGGGCGGCTCTGGCGGTAGCGCGACAGCTCGTCGCGCCAGATGGAGCCGAAGCTCATGCCGCTGTCCAGCAGGGCGAGCACGCCGGGCCAGTCGCCGCCCGCGTCGCCCGCGCCGCCTTCGCCGTGGAAAAGCGCGTGGTGCGCGGCGGGGGTGAAGTCGGCCAGGGGCGTGTCCATGGTGAAGCCGTGGCGGCGGCCCAGGGCCTTCAGGCGGTCGGTGAAGCGCGCCAGCACGCGGGGGTTCTTCCAGGGGATGAGCGCCCCGCGCGCCAGGGACAGGCCCCGGTTGGGCGCCAGCAGGGCGGGCTCGAAGTAGTCCACGCTGCCCAGGCCCGAGCAGGTCGGGCAGGCGCCCTGGGGGCTGTTGAAGGAGAACAGCTGCGGGGTCAGGGCCGGCAGGCTGACGTGGCAGGTGGGGCAGGCCGAGTCGGTGCTGAAGAAGATGGCCTCGCCGTCGCGCGGGCCGCCCGCCAGGGCCACGGCCAGCCGCCCGCCGCCGTGGGCCAGGGCCAGTTCCACGGAGTCCGCCAGCCGCCCGCGCATGCCCTCGCGGACCACGAGGCGGTCCACCACCAGCTCGATGGTGTGCTTGCGGTTCTTTTCCAGCTCGGGCAGGGGCTCCAGGTCCAGCACCTCGCCGTTGACGCGCACGCGGGCGAAGCCCTCGGCGCGCAGGCGCTTCAGGCGCTCGGCGTGGGTGCCCTTCTGGTGTTCGGCCAGGGGCGCCAGCAGCAGGAAGCGCGCGCCCTCGCCCAGGGCCAGGATCTCGTCCACGATCTCGTCGGCGGTCTGCGAGCGGATGGGCTTGCCGCACTGCGGGCAGTACATGGTGCCCAGCCGCGCGTAGAACACGCGCAGAAAGTCGTAGATTTCCGTCACCGTGCCCACGGTGGAGCGCGGGTTGCGCGAGGCGGCCTGCTGCTCCAGGGAGATGGCCGGGGACAGGCCCTCGATCTTGTCCACCTTGGGCTTGTCCATCTGCGGCAGGAACTGGCGGGCGTAGGCCGACAGGGATTCCACGTAGCGCCGCTGGCCCTCGGCGTAGACGATGTCGAAGGCCAGGGTGGACTTGCCCGAGCCGCTGGGCCCGCAGACGACCACGAGCTTGCCGCGCGGGATGTCCAGGTCCAGGTCCTTGAGGTTGTGCTGGCGGGCGCCTTCGATGTGGATGCAGTCGGTGCAGGGGGTCGGGACGGGCTTGGTCATGGCGGTATGGGGCGCGCCGGGCGGCGGTGTTGGTGTTGGAGGTGCGTGGGCGCGGGCCGTGCGCGGCCCGAAGGGGAAACAATAACCACGGCCCCGGCCAAGGCAAGGGCCGCGCCCGGGGGCCAGGGCGCGCCGGGCGGCGCGGGCCCGGAGGGGTGCGGCCCGGGCGCCCCCGGCCCACGCGCCCCGGGGCGTGCGCGGGCCTCAGCGGGTGATGACGCTCATGGCCTTCCACTTGCCCCCGGCGTAGCGCAGCCGCGCGGCCGTGGCCAGCCCGGCCAGGGAGAGGCCCAGCAGCCCCCAGCACCAGTAGACCCCCCAGCCCAGCACCTCGACCACCAGCCACACGGGCACGACCTGGAGGCCCAGGGTGCAGGCCAGCTGGCAGGCCATGACGAAACGCGTGTCGCCCGCGCCCTTGAGGGCGCCGAAGTGGATGATGGCCATGCCGTCGAAGAGCGTGTACGCGGCCACGACGATGAGCAGCATGCGGCCCATCTCCATCACCGGGGCGAACTGGGCCGGGGGCATGTCCGCCGGGCGGAAGGCCGCCACCAGCGGGCCCGGAACCAGCAGGAAGATCAGCCCCAGCAGCACGGCCCAGGCCAGGCACATGTGCAGCGCGCTGCGCGTGGCCTCCTCGGCCCGGGCCGGGTCGCCCGCGCCCAGGGCCTGGCCCACCAGCGTCTCGGTGGCGATATGCAGCCCGACCATGGGCATGAAGGCGAAATGGTCCAGGGAAAAGACAAGGTTGGAGGCCGCCAGCTCCGAGGTGCCCAGCCGGCCCATGAGCAGGATGAACACCGTGAACCCGAGCACGTCCAGGAAGAGCTGCGCCCCGCCGGGCAGGCCGAAGCGCATCAGCCGGACGAAGACCTCGCGGTCGGGCCGCCAGTGCGACAGCACGCCGAAGCGCGCCTCGTTGGCCCGGGTGAACACCAGCACGGCGAAGAGCAGCGCCGTGACGCCCCAGGCGATGACCGTGGCGATGCCCGCGCCGACGATGCCCAGGGCCGGGAAGCCCCAGACCCCGTTGATCAGCGCGTAGTCCAGGGGGATGTTCAGCGCGGCGCCGACCATGTTCACCACGGCCACCGTGCGCGTCAGCCCGCGCCCGGAGTAGAACGTGGACAGGCACATGCCCAGCACGGCCAGCCCCGAGCCCCAGCACAGGATGCGGTAGTAGGCGACCTCCATGGCCTGGACCTCGGGCGCGTGCCCGGCCAGGGCGAAGAGCCCGTCCGCAGGCAGGGCCATGAGCGCCATGACGCCCGCCGCCAGCAGGGAGAACCACAGCCCCTGCCACAGGGACCGCCCGACCCGCTCGGGCTGCCCGGCGCCCGTGTACTGGGCCACGAACACGTTGACGTAGCTGGCCACGCCCACGAAAAAGGCCATGAACACGAAATTGGTGATGCTGGCCGACAGCGAGGCCGCCAGGGCCTCCAGGCTGTGGTGGGCCAGGAACATGCGGTCCGTGAACTGCATCACCGTGCCCGAGACCATGCTCGCCACCAGCGGCAGCCCCACCACGAGCACCTCGCGGTAGCCCCCCCTCATATGCCATCTGCGCATGAAACGACCTTGCCTTGCTCGGAAAACTCCGGGAGCGGACACGCCCCCAGCGCACCCCTTAATCGCGCGGCCCGGTCTTGGCAAGGCCGCTGTACAGCCCGTTTCGGGGGCCGGGGGCCGGGGCGGGGCGGCGGCTCCGGGGCAACGCCGCCCCCGGCGTTTCCGGCGCCGTCGCCGGAGCGCGGCGCGGCCTGGCCCCGGCGCGGCCCGGGAACGGGGGTTTTGCAGGGGAGAACCGGCGTCCGGGGCCAGCGGACGCCGCCCGGGCACGGCCCTGGATTTTCGCACTTTACGCGCACCGAAAAATTATATATCGACGTTTTCAAGAGGTCAAAACGATATGTTCGACGAAATTGACGCAACAATTCTTACGATTCTTCAGGAAAACGCCCGCACGTCCAACGCGGAGATCGCCCGTCGCGTGGGCATGACGGCCTCGGCGGTCTTCGGGCGCATCCGGCGCCTGGAGCAGGCCGGGGTCATCCGGGGCTACGCCGCCCGGGTGGACCCCGTGGCCATGGGGCTGCCCGTGCTGGCCTACGTGTTCGTGCGCCTGTCGGCCCACCGCCGGGCGCGCGAGGTGGGCCGCGCCCTGTGCGCCGTGCCCGCCGTGCAGGAGGTCGCCCACCTCACCGGCGAGGACTGCTTCCTGGCCAAGGTCCGCTGCCGCGACACGGCCCAGCTCGAAGAGGTGGTCCTGGGCATCAACGATATCGAGGCCGTCTGCGGCACGCGCACGGTCATCGCCTTCCGCGCCCTGCGCGAGGGCGGGGCCGTGCCCGCGGCGCCCGCGGCGCCCGCAAAGGGCTGAACGAAAACCCGCCGCACCCGGCAGGAGCACGACGATGGACAAAATCAACATCCAGGAAAAGTTCGCGCTGTTCACGGAGCAGTGGTCGCCCCGGATCATCGCCCGCGTGGGCGACATGCATGTGAAGCTCGGGCGCATCCTGGGCGCCTTCGAGTGGCACAGCCACGAGAACGAGGACGAGATGTTCTTCGTCATCGAGGGCCGCATGACCCTGAAGTTCCGCGACCGCGACGTGGAGCTGGGGCCCGGGGAATGCCTCGTGGTGCCGCGCGGGGTGGAGCACATGCCCGTGAGCCAGGGCGAGACGAAAATCATGATGATCGAGCCTGCGGGCACGGTGAACACCGGCGGCAACGTCTCGGAGCGCACCGTCGAAGCCCAGTGGATCTAGGAGGCGGACCATGAAGACCTTCCCCCTGCCCGAGCCCTGCGGCCTGCGGCCCATCCGGCCCCTGGGGCTGCTGGAAACCGGCGGCTGGCGCATCAAGACCTACGGCATCGCCCATGGCCGGGCCCTGCCGCGCCCGGAGCTGGTGGCCGCCGCCCGCGCGCTGGCCGCCACGGCCTTCCCCGCCCCCGCCGAGGGGCCGGGGCGCTACGGCGTGGGCTACCTGGGCATCCACGACGGGCGCGGCGCGGCCTGGGTCTTCGCCGACTGGTGGGAGGGCGAGAACGAGCTGCGCCACCGCGTGTTCATCGCCCCGGCGGAGCACCCCACGGCCCTGGAGGAGCACACCCACACCAGCCTGACGGCCTGCGTATGGGATCTGCGCGTCATGTGCTTCGAGCGCGGGGCCTGGCTGGCCCACTGCCTGCGCAACCTCGCAGGCCGCCCGGATCTGGACGCCTACCTGGCCGACACCCTGAGCGAGGACGCCTGATGCTGCTGGACCTCTCCCACCCCATCGTCCCCGGCATGACCACCTATCCGGGCCTGCCCGGGCCCGTGGTGCGCGCGCATCTCTCGCGCGAGGCCTCGCGCGCGCATTACGCCCCGGGCACGGAATTCCACATCGGGGCCATCGACATGGTCGGCAACACCGGCACCTACATCGACGCGCCCTTCCACCGCCACTCCGGCGGGGCGGACGTGGCGGGCCTGCCCCTGGAGCGCCTGGCCGACCTGCCCGTGGCCCTGGTGCGCCGCGCGCCCGGCGCGCCCCGGGCCATCGGCCCCGAGGCCTTCGCGGGCCTGGCCCTGGCCGGGCGGGCCGTGCTGGTGCAGACCGGCCACGCCCGCCACTGGGGCAGCGCGGCCTACTTCCGCGAGCATCCCTTCCTGACCCGCGAGGCCGCCGGGCTGCTGTGCGCCGCCGGGGCGGCCCTGGTGGGCATCGACTCGCTGAACATCGACTCCACCGCCGACCCCGAGCGCCCCGTGCACACCCTGCTGCTGGGCGCGGGCGTGCCCATCGTCGAGCACCTCGCGCACCTGGACGCCCTGCCCGACCCCTGCCCGGGCCTGCGCTTCTTCGCCGTGCCCGCCCCGGTCCACGCCCTGGGCTCCTTCCCCGTACGCGCCTTCGCCCTGGCGCCGTGACTCCCGCATTTTCCCTTCACCTTTCCCACACGAATTTGATATGCCTCAAAGGGGTTCCCGCGCGGGGCGCCTAGTATCCTGGTGACGGACGCACCACGCGCCGCCCGGGAGCGGCCAAGCCCAAGGAGGCCATCATGACCCTGACCATGCGCACCGAACTGTTCAAGAACATTCCCTTTGCCCAGGCCCTGGACCTGGCCGGGCTGGTGGACTACGAGCCGGGCCGCGTGGTCAGCCGGACCCTGGCCCAGCAGCCCACGGCCAACGTGACCCTGTTCAGCTTCGCCGCTGGCGAGGGCATCAGCACCCACACCTCGCCCGGCGACGCCCTGGTCCTGGTGCTCGACGGCCAGGCCCAAGTGACCATCGGCGACGCCACGCACACCGTGGGCGCCGGGCAGGCCATCGCCATGCCCTCGGGCGTGCCCCACGGCCTGGAGGCCGAAGAACCCTTCAAGATGCTGCTGGTGGTGGTCAAGCCGCCCAAGGCCTAGCCAGCGGAAACGACGAGGAGACCCATGAGCGAAACGACCCCCGAAGGCGCCATCCTGCAACGCGACAAGGAAACCTGGGCCATCGTCCCGCGTACGCCCATGGGCATGCTCTCCCCCGACATCCTGGAGCGCATCGCCGCCGTGGCGCGCAAGTGGAACATCCCGGTGATCAAGATCACCTCGGGCCAGCGCATCGCCCTGGTGGGCCTGCGCGAGCAGGACGTGGAAGCCGTCTGGGCCGACCTGGGCCGCGACATCGGCCGGGCCACGGAGCTGTGCGTGCACTACGTGCAGGCCTGCCCGGGCACGGCGGTCTGCCGCCTGGGCGTGCAGGATTCCCTGGGCCTGGGCGCCGAGCTGGAGGCCAAATACGTAGGCGTGGACTTCCCGGCCAAGATCAAGATGGGCGTGTCGGGCTGCCCCTTGTCCTGCGGCGAGTCCAAGCTGCGCGACGTGGGCGTCACGGGGGTGAAGCAGGGCTTCAACGTCCACTTCGGCGGCAACGCGGGCAGCCGCCCGCGCGTGGGCGACCAGGTGGGCGAAAACCTCTCGCGCCAGGAGGCCCTGGACCTGGTGGACGCCCTGTTGACCCACTACCGCGTCCACGCCCGCAAGCGCGAGCGCACCGCGCGCTTTGTCGAGCGGGTGGGCATCGAGTCCATCCTGGCCGCCGTGCGCTGAGGGCGGCCCCCCGCGCCACGCCGCCGCAGCGCCAACAACGGACGCCCCGCCCCCGGAAACACCGGAGGCGGGGCGTCTGGCCTGGGCCGGACAGCGCCGGGGCGGCCTGTCAGCGCCTGGTGGCCCGCAGCTCGTCGATGAGGGCCTTGAGGTCCCCGGCCAGGGTGGCCACATGGCGGATGGCCTGCGCCGAGCGGGCCATGCCTTCGGAGGTCTGCGCGGCGATTTCGGCCACTTCCTCCACCGAGCGGTTGATCTGTTCGCTGGCGGAGGACTGCTCCTCGGCGGCGGTGGCGATGGAGCCGATACGGTCGGCGGCGTCGGCGATGATGGCCACGATCTCCTCCAGGGCGCCACCGGCCTTGTGGGTCAGCCCGGTGCTGTGGGCCACGGCCTGCCCCGCGCCCTCCATGGCCCGGATGTTGGCGGCGCTGCCCTCCTGCACCCCGGCGATGGCCTGGCCGACCTCCTTGGTGGCGGTCATGGTCTTTTCGGCCAGCTTGCGCACCTCGTCGGCCACCACGGCAAACCCGCGCCCGGCGTCGCCCGCCCGCGCGGCCTCGATGGCCGCGTTGAGCGCCAGCAGGTTCGTCTGGTCGGCGATGTCGGTGATCACGTTCATGATCTGGCCGATGGACTCCACGCGCCGGGCCAGCTCGGCCAGGGACTGCTTCATCTCCCCGGTGCGCGTGCCGACCTGCCCCGAGGCCTCGACCACCTCGGCCACCAGGGCCGCGCCCTCGCCAGCCTTGGCCCGGGCCTGGGCGGCGCCCTCAGCGGACTGCGCCGCGTTGCGCGCCACCTCCATCACCGTGGCGGTCATCTCCTCCATGGCCGTGGCCGTCTCGCGGGTGCGGTCGCGCTGGCGGTCGGTGCCCAGGACGATCTCCTGGCCCTGGGCCTCGAGCTCGCGCGCGGCGCCCGTCAGATCGTCGGCAATGGCCGCTGCGCGCGCGGCCACTTCGCCCATGGTGCCCACCAGGGTGTCCACGTGCTCCTTCTCGCGGTGCGCCTCCTCCATGGCCTGCTGGGCGCGCTCGGCCTGCTCCCCGGCCTGGCGGCTCTTCTCCTCGGCCTGCTCCATGCTCTCCACCAGCTTGCCGACCATGACCACCAGGTCCATGCGCAGGGCTTCCAGCTCGCCGGTGAAGCGCGCCAGGCTGCACGCCTCGTAGTCGCCCTCGGCGATGTCGCGCGAGCACTTCTGGATGCGCGCCAGCCCGCCGGTGATGGAGCGGATGACCAGGGCGATGGCCCCGGCCAGGGCGATGGCGATGGCCAGCTCGGACAGGAGCATGAACAGATCCTGGCGCGCGGTGTTGCGCTCGGTGATCTCGTGGGCCCGGACCACCAGGGCTTCCATTTCCGCCTCGGCCGTGCGCACGGCCTCGATGAGCTGGTCGCGGGCCTGCGCCTGCTTCTGGTACCCCCGGCCATACTCGGCGAAACGGGCCGCGTAGGCGTCCAGCTGGGTGGCGATGGCGTCGTAGTCGTCGCGGGAGAGGTCGGCGTGCTCGTCCAGGCGGGCGAACATGGCGTCCATGGCACCGGAAAACGACGCGAGATACTTGGGGTCGCCGCGCAGGATGAAGTCCTTCTCGTGGCGGCGCAGGGTGAGCAGGGCGGCCAGGAGCGCGTCGCTGCGGGCCTGCGCGATGCGCGCCTCGGCCTCGTGGACGGCCTGGCGCAGGTCGCCCTGCAGGCCGTCGCGCTCCGTGAGGCCCAGGGTGCGCATGAACAGCACCAGGGCCTCGAACTGCCCGCGGTAGTCATCCAGCAGCGTGTCCGCCCGGGCGATCTCGTCGGCCAGCTCGGGGTCGGCCTCGGCGCACTGGGCCAGGGCGGCCTTGGCGTCGGCCACGGTCTGGGCATGGCGCTCGGCGTAGACCATCTCCTTGCGGTCCAGGAAGTTCTTCTCGGCCCGGCGGGCCTGAAGCATGGCGATTTCGGCCTGGAGCATGGCTGTCTCGCCGCGCACCGAAGTGGCGATGCGCGACTGGCCGATCTTGTTGATGATGAAGATGCAGCCCAGGCCGAGCAGAGCGGCCAGGGCGATGAGCAAAAGTTTGTTACGAATGGACATGGGCGGACTCCTTCGAAAAAGTATATCCCACACCAAGCGCTTGTCGGCGCGCGGCGCGAGCCCCCTCTTTAACGGGAATAGCCGGATTCGCCCCGGGGCGCAACACTTTCCCGACAGGCCACCGGACGGAGCCCCGGGCGAGCCCCGAGCAGGCTCTAGCCCGCCGGGCGCACGGTGACTTCAAATTTCTTGAGGTAATCGACAGGGTTGTACGATTCCTTGGCCTTGCGCAGCCCCGGGTCGCCCAGATCCTGTTCGCGGTTGACCAGCTCGTAGCCCCCGGCCTCGTGCTCCAGGAACATCTGGTTGATGGCCTGGTAGATGCCCTTGTAGCGCGTGTGGGCCTTCTCGAAATGGATGACCACGGTGCGTTCGCACAGGTGCTCGGCCACGGTGTAGGCCGCGCGCTGGCCCTCGACCTCGATGACCCCGCCGAAGACGCCGCGCAGGCTGTCCCAGCTCTGGAGCACGCGGCGGATGGCGTTGTTTTCGGCACCCAGCAGCTCCTGCGACTCGGCGTCGCGCCAGCGGAACCAGTCCAGCTGCATCTGCAGCGCAGCCTCCACGCAGTCGGGGGTCATGGTGTGGTAGTTGTGGTCGTAGTTGCGCACGAACTGGTTGAGCAGGTTCTTCTTCTTGTGGAAGCGGTTGCCCGACAGGGCCGTCAGCTCGGGCACGGAGTAGAGGTAGTCCCAGTGGCCGCGCGCCTCGGCCAGCTCCACGCGCGGGCCCAGGGCCTGCTGCCAGAGCACGGCCAGCGCCTCGGGCACGCGGGTGAAGGCCCCGCAGCAGCCGATGACCGGGCAGCGCGTCCAGTCCACGTCGTTCCACGGGCCCACGGGCGCCCAGTGGACCACATGGGGCCTGGTCTGGCGCAGCCAGACGTGGCTGTCGCCGAAGTGCCATTGCAGGCCGTACTCCTCGGCCCAGCCCCAGATGTTGATGAAGCTGTAGTCCGAAGCCTTCTGCGGGCAGCGGGCGAAGCGCTCCAGGTACTCGTCCTGGCGCTCCAGGGAAACGGGCTCGAAGACCGGGGTCACGCAATCCTTCATGCTCTCTTGCCTTCCTTTACTTTCTCAGGCCGCCGTTGCCGCCCACAGGCAGGGGGCCCGGCTCCTCGGCCAGCCCGGCGGGGTCGCGCCGCGAGGGGCGCCGCACCAGGGCGAAGCGTTTCCAGTCCTTGAATGCGAACACGTACAACAGCACCAGGGCCTGCACCATCTGCGACACCAGCATGGAAATCCACACCCCCCGGGCCTCGCCCAGGATGTGGTGGCCCAGCAGCCAGGCCAGTGGCAGGCGCACGCCCCAGACCGTGGCGCCGAAGACGACCATGGTGTAGAAGGTCGCCCCCGCGCCGCCCAGGGCCCCGCCCAGGATCATGCCCGTCAGGGTGAAGGGGATGGCCAGCAGGTTCCAGTAGAGGTAGCTCATGATCTCCAGGCGCACCGCCGGATCGTCGGACATGACCCGGGCCACGTCGCCAGCCACCTGCCACAGCCCGATGGTCACCAGCCCCACGGCGGCCACCCCGATGCCCAGCACGCGGAAGCCGAAGCGCTTGGCCTCGGCGGGCTGGCCCGCGCCCAGGTAGTGGCCCACCAGCACCGAGGCCGTCATGTTGAAGGCGAACCCGGGCAGGAACAGCAGCGCCTCGATGCGCGCCCCCGCCGTCATGCCCGCCAGGGCGGTGATGTTGCCGTGGGGCAGGGAGCCGGTGATGGCGAACAGCACCAGATAGCCCGACTGCCACAACACCTGCATCAGCCCCGAGGGCCCGGCCACGCGCAACAGTCGGGGCAGGGCCCGGCGCACCCAGCGCAGGGGGGCGAAGGCCTCGCGGCGCAACAGGCCCTTGCGCCACAGCATGGCCAGGTTCAGCGCCGCCCCCGCCGTCACCGACCAGAAGGTCGCCCAGGCCAGGCCCGCGTGGCCCATGGCCGGCAGGCCCCACAGCCCGAGCCCCAGCCCGAAGTCCGCCACCGCGTTGACCACGCAGACCAGCAGGATGGACAGGGTCGGGAAGATGACCTCCTTGCGCGCCCGGAACACGGCGTTGGCGATGACCAGCACATGGTAGGCGGGCAGCAGCAGGGCGTAGACGAACAGGAAGTCCCCGGTGATTGCGCGCAGCTCCACGGGCACCCGCAGGGCCACCAGGAAGGCCTCGCGCCCGGCCAGACCCAGGAGCATGAGCAGCGTGCCCATGCCCAGGGCCAGGAGCAGGCACAGGCCCACGTAGCGCCGGCCCCGGCGGTACAGCCCGGCGCCCACGCTCTGGCTGACCGCCGCCACCGCCCCGTTGGCCACCGCCGTGGCCACGATGAGCAGGAAGAACAGGCAGGTGGTGATGAGCCCCAGGGAGGCCTGCACCTCGCGGTTGATCAGCCCGGCGACGTACACGTCGGCGAAGCCGATCCAGAACTGGAAGAACATCATCAGCACCTGGGGCCAGGACAGCTTCCAGATGGCGCGGTAGGGGTGCGCGGTATCCTGCGCGGGATTCTTGAACGCCATGCGGGCCTTCGCGGGGTGGGCGTGCGGGGTGCGGTGGAACAGGACAGGGAGGATAAGGCCGCCCCGGGGGCCGGTCAACCCCGGGGGTACCACGGCGGCGAAGCCCGGCCCCGGGGGGCGGCCCCTGGCGGCGCGCCCTCACGAACAAGCCAGGGGCGCGGCCCTAGCCCTGGGGGTCCGGCTTTCCGGCGATGGCGCCGCCCCCGCCGCCCGCCCCGGGCACGGGGCGGCCCTGGCGCAGGGCCCGGGCGTGGGCCAGGGCCTGGGCCTCGCGCTCGGGGTGGCCCAGGTGGCGGTGGCACAGGGCCAGGTAGTCCATGGCCTGGGGGTTGCCGCCGAAGGGCGCCAGGAACGCGCAGGCGCGCTCGAAATCGCCGCAGTTCATGAGCGCCACGGCCAGGGCCAGGGACAGGCCCTCGTGGCCGGGGTTGGCCGTCAGGCCCAGGGCCAGGGCGCGCACCGAGGCGCCGTAGTCGCGCTGGCGCTGGAGCATGAGCCCCAGGCCCAGGGCGGCGGTGGCGTCGGGGTGGAACTCCAGGGCCCGGGCGTAGAGCTGGGCGGCGATTTCCTGGGCGCGCGGCACCTGGGGGTCGCGGGCGTAGTCCCCGCGCTCGAAGGTCATGCCCAGGCGGGCCAGGAAGTCGGCGTGCAGCCGAGCCAACTCCGGGTCCGGCGCAAGGTCATCCGCCGCGCCCAGGGCGAAGCCGGGCAGCATGGCATGGAACCCGGCCCGCAGGGCCTGGCCCCAGGCGGCCACGGTGTCCAGGTCCTGGGCGGGGTCCAGCTCGAAGTGCTTGATGTCCTCCACGGGGTCGAGCCAGATGGAGTCGGCGGCGCCCGTGGCGGCCTTGAAGCGCTCGTACAGCTCCGTGCCCGGAAACACGGACAGGATGAAGAAATGCACCACCAGGGGCCGCAGCTCGGCGATGAGGTCCAGAGTGGCGCGGATGGTGGCCTCGCTCTCGCCGGGGCAGCCGTAGATGAAATAGGCCCGGGCCAGGATGCCGTATTTGCGGCACAGGGCAAAGGCGCGCACGGCGTCCTCGCGGCGCACGTTCTTGTTCAGGGCCGCGCGGATGGCGTCGTCGCCGGACTCCACACCGAAGCTGATCTGGATGCAGCCCGCGCGGCGCATCAGCGCCAGGGTCTGGTCGTCCACGGCGTTGACCCGCGAGATGGCCTGCCACTCCACGTCCAGCCCGCGGGCAAGGATCTCGCGGCACACGGCGCGCACGCGCTCGCGGTCCAGGGTGAAGGTGTCGTCGCTGACGTAGAGATGCGTGACGCCCCGGGCGGCCAGCAGCTCCATCTCATCCACAAAATGGCCCGGCGAGCGGAAGCGCACCCGGGGGCCCCAGAAGGCGGGCGAGCCGCAGAAGGTGCAGCGCCCGGGGCAGCCCCGGGTCAGGGACAGGTGCTGGTAGGTGAAGTGCCGCGCCGGGATGGGCAGGCTGTCCAGGTCGGCTACGGGCGCGCGCGGGGCCGTGACCACGGGGCCGTCCGGCCCGCGCAGGGCCAGGCCGGGCACGCAGGCCGGGTCCGCCCCGGCCTGCCAGGCGCGCACCAGCTCGGGCATGGTCAGGTCGCCCTCGCCAAGGGCCACGGCGTCCAGCTGCGGGCAGTGCTCCAGGAAAAAGGCCCACAGCGCCGTGGCGCCCACCCCGCCGAAGACCACGCGCACGCCCGGGTCCAGCTCGCGGGCCAGGCGCGCGGCGTCCATGGCCCCGAAGCGGTTGGCCTGCAGCACGGTGACGCCGACCACGTCGGGCGCCAGGGCGCGCAGTTCCTCGCGCATGGCCTCGGGCTGGCCGCGCAGGGCGTGCCAGTCCAGCACGCGGGCGTCGCACCCGGCCTCGATGAGCGCGGCGGCCACGGCGTAGGTGCCCATGGGCACGCAGGCCACGTCCTCGGTGTGCGTGCGCTCCTCCAGCCAGGGCGGGTAGATCAGGGCGACCAGGGGTTTCTCGCGCATGGGCTCCTCCGCCGCAAGCTGTACCCGACCTCGGGGCGGAGCGCCAGCGGGCAGGCGCCCCCGGGGGCGCTACGGTGCCGGGGCATCGCCCCCGGGCGGGCTGCGGCGCGCAGGCCAGCCCCGGCGGCGTGGCGGCGGCAGGGGCACCGGCCCTCCGGGCGGCGGCGCGCGGAGCAACCAGACCGCCACCCGGGGCGGCCTGCACAGGCAGGACGCGACCGCCCCCCACCAGGCCCCGGGGCACACGCACCGCGCCCCGAAAAAAGACGTAATCGTGAAAATTTGCACGAACCATTTGACGAAGACCCGGGAATTTCATTATACGCGAGGACAAGCCGACCGGGAAACGTCTCCCGGCGCGGGCGCGAACGCGGCACGGCCCCGGGCGCCCCGGGCCGGTTGAGACTCGTTTTCAAGTGTTTACAAATGGCGCGGGATGCTTCAATCCTGTGCCGATTCGTATTGTGCGCCAACTGGTTATCATATCCTTTAAGCAAGGCCCGCCATGACACTGGCTCCGCTTCTCGCCCAGCACAGGGAACAGATCCTCGACCGATGGTTCGACCTCATCGTGCGCACCTACCCGGGGCTGTCGGCGGTGTTCCTCAAGAAGAACCACCGCTGGGGCAACCCCGTGGGCACCAATATCCACGGCGCCATCGAAAAGCTCTTCGACGAGCTGCTCCAGCCCGAGGCCACAAACGATCTGGCGCCCCTGCTGGACACCGTGGTGCGCATCCGCGCCGTGCAGGACTACATGCCCTCCCAGGCCGTGGCCATCCTGCTCTTCGTCAAGCACGTGGTGCGCGAGCGCTTCGCCGCCGAGATCGAATCCGGAGCCATCCCCGCCCGGGAGCTGCACGAGTTCGACAACCGCGTGGACACGATGATGCTCATCGCCTTCGACATCTACACCAAATGCCGCAACACGGTGATGGAGAACCGCCTGGACGACTTCAAGCGCGACTTCACCGGGCTCATGCGCAAGCACAAGATCATCGTCGAATATCCGAAGTTCGACAGCGGGACTTCGGAATCGGGTGACGGGTAAATGGCAGTGTAACTTCAATCGAGGTAGGGGCTTATGAACGCATTGTACTCACTTTTCGCTGTCTTCGCGCTGGTCGTGATCGCCCTGGTCGGCGCGGGGGCCGCGGGGATGGAGCAGCTCTTCGGGCTGTACATCCCCTGGCTGGCGATTGCCGTCTTCCTGCTCGGCTTCGTCGCCAAGGTCATCGGCTGGGCCAAATCACCCGTGCCGTTCCGCATCCCGACCACCGGCGGGCAGATGAAGTCGCACGACTGGATCCGCCACGACAAGTACGACAACCCCGCCACCGCCGGGCAGACCTTCGTGCGCATGGCTCTCGAAGTGCTGCTGTTCCGCTCCCTGTTCCGCAACATCGCGGTGCAGCGCTTCGGCTCCGCCGCCGACGGCGTGGACGTCAAGGTCCGCTACGCCTCGGCCAAATGGCTGTGGCTCTTCGCCCTGATCTTCCACTACTCCTTCCTGGTCGTGTTCATCCGCCACTGGCGGCTGTTCCTCGACCCGGTGCCTTCGTTCATCGTGGCCCTGGAGGCCGTCGAGACCTTCCTGCAGATCGGCGTGCCCACGCTGTACATGAGCGGCGCCGCCCTGGTGCTGGGCGCGACCCTGCTGCTGCTGCGCCGCTTCCTGGTGCCCCAGGTGCGCTACATTTCCCAGGCCGCGGACTACTTCCCCCTGTTCCTGATCCTTGGCGTGGCCCTTTCCGGCATCGTCATGCGCTACTGGGCCAAGACCGACATCATGGCCGTGAAGGAAGTGACCATGGCCCTGTTCTCGCTCAACCCCGCCGTGCACATCGAAGGGGTCGGCGCCATCTTCTTCGTCCACGTCTTCCTGGTCAGCTGCCTCATCGCCTACCTGCCTTTCAGCAAGCTGATGCACATGGGCGGCGTGTTCCTCTCCCCCACCAGGAACCTGCCCAACGACAGCCGCGCCAGGTACCACCGCAACCCCTGGAACGACCCGAACGTCAAGGCCCACAGCTACACGGCCTACGAGGACGAGTTCCGGGAGAAGATGATCGAAGCCGGGCTGCCCGTCGAGAAGACCCTCGAAGAGGCCGCCAAAACCGAGGCCCAGTAGCCCAAGGAGTGGACGATGGCTTGGAATGTCAAACCTGAAGAGCTGCTTCAGTACGATTACAAGGTTCCCCAGAAGAACTGGATGGATGTTCCGCCCGAGTTCAAGCCTGGCACGTGGTGCTACCCGGCCAAGGCCGAGATCCTGGAGTACCTGAACAAGGCCACCAAGGGCGACTTCCCGCACATCCGCGAGTGGGTGCCCACCGACGCGGACTGGAAGCTGCCCGAGGACTGGCGCGAGCGCATCAAGAAGGGCTTCCGCGAGCGGCTGGACAAGTACCGCTCGTTCAAGGTCTTCATGGATGTGTGCGTGCGCTGCGGCGCCTGCGCCGACAAGTGCCACTTCTACATCGGCGGCGGCGACCCCAAGAACATGCCCGTGCTGCGCGCCGAGCTGCTGCGCTCCATCTACCGCGGCGAGTTCACCCTCGCGGGCAAGATTCTGGGCCGCCTGGCCGGCGCGCGCAAGCTCGAGGAGGACGTGATCAAGGAGTGGTTCCTGTACTTCTACCAGTGCACGGAATGCCGCCGGTGTTCGCTGTTCTGCCCCTACGGCATCGACACCGCCGAGATCACCATGATGGCCCGCGAGCTGCTGCACCTGGTGGGCTGCAACATCAACTGGATCCTCGAGCCCGCCTCCAACTCCAACCGCACCGGCAACCACATGGGCATCCAGCCCCATGCCTACTACGGCATGATGGAGTTCATGTGCGACGACATCGAGGAGATCACCGGGGTCAAGGTCAACTGCCCGGTGAACGAAAAAGGCCATGAGGTGCTGTTCATCACCCCGTCGGGCGACATCTTCGCCGACCCGGGCACCTACACCTACATGGGCTACCTGATGCTCTTCCACGAGATCGGGCTGGACTACACCTGGTCCACCTACGCCTCCGAGGGCGGCAACTTCGGCCTGTTCACCTCGGACAGGATGATGAAGAAGCTGAACGCCAAGATGTACGCCGAGGCCAAGCGCCTGGGCGTGAAGTACATCATCGGCGGCGAGTGCGGCCATATGTGGCGCGTGCTCAACCAGTACATGGACACCATGAACGGCCCGGCGGACTTCCTGGAGACCCCGGTCAGCCCCATCACCGGCACCCGCTTCGACAACGCCGCCGGAACGAGCATGATCCACATCACGGAGTTCACCTCCGACCTGATGAAGCACGGCAAGCTCAAGCTCGACCCCAGCCGCAACGACGACAAGATCGTGACCTTCCACGACTCCTGCAACCCCGCCCGCGCCATGGGCCTGCTCGACGAACCGCGCTACGTCATCCAGAACGTGTGCAACAACTTCGTCGAGATGCCCGAGGACACCATCCGCGAGAAGACCTTCTGCTGCTCCGGCGGCTCGGGCCTGAACACGGACGAGTTCATGGAGATGCGCATGCGCGGCGGCATCGGCCGGGGCAACGCCCTGCGCCACGTGCAGCAGAAGAACGGCGTGAACACCCTGGCCACCATCTGCGCCATCGACCGCGCCACCCTGCCGCCCCTGGCCCGCTACTGGGCCCCCGGCGTCGAGGTGTACGGCGTCCATGAGCTGGTGGCCAACGCGCTGGTCATGACGGGCGAGAAACCCAGAGAAGTAGACCTGCGGCAAGAGCCCTTGCCCGGGATGGAGTAAGGGAGGTAGTGCCAATGTATGACGGTGGAAAAATCATCGCCGGCCTGATCGTGTTCCTCGGGATCGTAGGATTCCCGTTCTGGTACAACGCGGGAAGCGCAGGCTACAAGACCCCCGAGCTGAAGCTGCCTCCCAAGTCCAAGGCCACCGAGTGCATCCGGCCCACGGACTGGATGCGCGCGGAGCACATGCAGCTGCTCGACACCTGGCGGGATTCCGTGGTCCGCGAGGGCAACCTCGTGTACACCACGGCGTCCGGCGGCCACGTGGAGATGAGCCTGCAGAAGACCTGCATGGACTGCCACGACAGCAAGAAGGAGTTCTGCGACAAATGCCACACCGCGGCAGCCGTGGACCCCTACTGCTGGGATTGCCATATCGCGCCCAAGGAGGAGAAGTAATGAAAACCACCAGACGCGACTTCCTGAAAGTGGCTGGTGTGACGGCCCTGGGCATGGCCGCCGGGGCGGGCCCCGCCCTGGCCTACTCCAAGGGCGCCTACCTGCCGCACACCGAGCACATGGATACCGGCCATGACCACCTCGCGGCCAAGCGCTGGGGCATGGTCATCGATACCCGCGCCTTCCATGGCGAGGCCGACTACGCGCCCCTCATCGAGGCCTGCCACAAGGAACACAACGTCCCGACCATCCCGGGCACGCAGGACGTGAAATGGCTGTGGACCGGCGGCTTCCACGCCACCTTCCCCCACAACCACCAGGAGTTCCTGGCCGAGCGGGCCCACCACGCCGCGTACCCGCTGCTGTGCAACCACTGCGACAATCCGCCCTGCGTGCGCGTGTGCCCGACCCAGGCCACCTTCAAGCGCGAGGACGGCATCGTGATGATGGACATGCACCGCTGCATCGGCTGCCGCTTCTGCATGGCGGGCTGCCCCTACGGCTCCCGGAGCTTCAACTTCCAGGACCCGCGCCCGTTCATCGCCGAGGAGAACCTCGCCTACCCCACGCGCATGAAGGGCGTGGTGGAAAAGTGCACCTTCTGCACCGAGCGCCTTGCCGAGGGGAAGATGCCGGCCTGCGTCGAGGCCTCCGAGGGCAAGATCGTCTTCGGCGACCTGGGCGATCCCGACTCCGAGATCCGGCACATCCTGGCGGAGAACTTCACTCTGCGCCGCAAACCGGACCTGGGCACCAGCCCGAGCGTCTTCTACATCATCTAGGGGGTGTGCCATGCTCGAAAAAGCACTCAACGGAAATAAATACTACTGGTGGTGGATAAGCCTGCTCCTCGTGTGCATCGGGGTCGGGGCCTACAACTACGCCCTGCAGTTCCAGCACGGCCTGCAGCTCACCAACATGAGCCGCGACGTGTCCTGGGGCTTCTACGTGGCCCAGCTGACCTACCTGGTCGGCGTGGCCGCCTCGGGCGTCATGCTCGTGCTGCCTTACTACCTGCACGACTACAAGAAGTTCGGGAACCTGGTGGTCTTCGGCGAGTTCATGGCCATCGGCGCCATCATCATGTGCCTGCTGTTCGTGGTCGTGGACCTCGGCCAGCCCCAGCGCCTGATGAACGTCGTGCTGCACCCGACCCCCAACTCCGTGCTCTTCTGGGACATGATCGTGCTCAACGGCTACATGTTCCTGAACATCATCGTGGGCTGGGCCTCCCTGGAAGCCCAGAAGAAGGGCGTGCCCTACGCCCAGTGGGTCAAGATCCTGGCCATCGTCTCGGTGCCCTTCGCCTTCTCCATCCACACGGTCACAGCCTTCCTGTACGCGGGCATCCCGGCCCGCCACTTCTGGCTGACCGCCATCATGGCCGCCCGCTTCCTGGCCAGCGCCTTCTGCGCCGGTCCGGCCATCATGCTGCTGTTGCTGTTCATCGTCGAGAAGGTCGCCAAGTTCGAGATCGGCGACTACGCGGTGAAGATGCTGGCGCGGATCATCACCTACGCCATGATCTTCAACGTCTTCTTCTTCGGCCTTGAGCTGTTCACGGCCTTCTACTCCCAGATCCCCGGCCACATGCACTCCATCGTCTACCTGTTCGCCGGGCTGGAAGACCCGACCACCGGGCAGCACCTGGGCGTCATGGTGCCCTACTTCTGGGCCGCCGCGTTCATGGCCCTGCTGTCCCTGGCCCTGCTCATCCCCTCCGCCACCCGCAACTGCAAGCCCGTGCTGATCTTCGCCCTGATCATCCTCGTCGCCGCGACCTGGATCGACAAGGGCATGGGCCTGGTGGTGGCCGGTTTCATCCCCAACATGTTCGAGGGCGTGACGGAATACATGCCGTCCTCCACCGAGCTGTTCATCTCCCTGGGCATCTACGCCATCGGCGCCCTGGTCGTCACCGTGCTGTGGAAGATCGCTGTCACCGTCAAGAAAGCCGCAGCATAGCCTCAGGGCTCCCGCCTCGATTGGAAGGCCCGTCCCCTCGCGGGGGCGGGCCTTTTTACGTCGCCCCGGGTGCAGGCCCCGCCCGGCCCGCCCCGCGCGCCCGCCAGCCGAGGGCAGCGGAACAGGCCACATGCCATGGCCCCTTGCCCCGCCGCGCCCCGCCCCGTGCGCCGCCAGCCGGGGCAAAACCGCCAAGAGGGTGCGCTTTTTCCCTGTCCGCCCCGCGCGCCCGGCAATCCCTTGTCCAGCGCTCTGATTCCGTGCTAGCCTGGGTATGTCCGGCCCCGGCCCGGGGCGGACAGGCGCAACGCCCAGGAGGTGCCCCATGCCGCCCGCCCCGTACGACAGCATTCTCAAGGAACTGCTGGCCTTCATGCCCAAAACCAGGGTCTACACCGACCCCCTGCGCACCCTGGCCTACGGCACCGACGCCAGCTTCTACCGCCTGATCCCCAAGATCGTGGTGGACACCGAGGGCGAGGCCGAGGTGGTGCGCATCCTGGAAATCGCCGCGCGCCACAACGTGCCCGTGACCTTCCGCGCGGCGGGCACCAGCCTGTCGGGCCAGGCGGTGAGCGACTCCATCCTCGTGCGCCTGGGCGACGGCTGGCGGCACTGGGAAATCCTCGACAACGCCGCGCGCATCGCCCTGGAGCCGGGCATCATCGGCAGCCACGCCAACCGCATCCTGGCGCCCCATGGCCGCAAGATCGGCCCCGACCCCGCCAGCATCGACACCTGCAAGATCGGCGGCATCGTGGCCAACAACGCCTCGGGCATGTGCTGCGGCGTGGCCGAGAACTCCTACAAGACCCTGGACTCCATGCGCCTGGTGCTGGCCGACGGCACGGCCCTGGACACCGGCTCCCCGCAAAGCCGCGCGGCCTTCGCCGCCAGCCACGCGCACATCCTGGACGGCCTGGCCGCCCTGCGCGCCCGCGTGCTGGCCGACGAGGGCCTGGCCGCGCTCATCCGCCGCAAATTCAAGATCAAGAACACCACGGGCTACAGCCTGAACGCCCTGGTGGACTTCGAGGACCCCTTCGACATCCTCCAGCACCTGCTGGTGGGCTCCGAGGGCACCCTGGCCTTCATCTCGCGCGTGGTCTACCGCACGGTGGTGGAGCACCCGCACAAGGCCTCGGCCCTGATGCGCTTCCCGGACATCCGCGCGGCCTGCGAGGCGGCGACGGCCCTGCGCGGGGCGGTGTCCGCCGCCGAGATCATGGACCGCGCGGCCATCGCCTCGGTACAGGCCAAGCCGGGCATGCCCGAGGGCCTGGCCGAGCTGGGCGAGGGCGCGGCGGCTCTGCTGGTGGAGGTGCGCGGCGCGACGCACAAGGAGCTGGACAAGCGCATCGCCACGGCGCGCAAGCTCGTGGCGCACATCCCCAGCCTGACGGAGCACGCGTTCACCGCCGTGCCCGCCGAGTTCACCACGCTGTGGAACGTACGCAAGGGCCTGTTTCCGGCGGTGGGCGCCGTGCGCGAGGCAGGCACCACAGTCATCATCGAGGACGTGGCCTTCCCCATCGAATCCCTGGCCGACGCCACCCTGGAGCTGCAGGCCCTGTTCGTCCGCCACGGCTACGACAAGGCCATCATCTTCGGCCACGCCCTGGAGGGCAACCTGCACTTCGTGTTCACCCAGGACTTCAACGTCCAGGCCGAGATCGACCGCTACGAGGCGTTCATGGACGACGTGACGCACATGGTGGCCGACAAGTACAAGGGCTCCCTCAAGGCCGAACACGGCACCGGGCGCAACATGGCCCATTTCGTGGAGCTGGAGTGGGGCGCGGCGGCGTTCGCCCTGATGCGCGAGATCAAGGCCCTGTTCGACCCGCGCGGGCTGCTCAACCCCGGGGTCATCCTGAACGACGACCCCCGGGCGCACCTCAAGGACTTGAAGCCCCTGCCCGCCGCCGACGAGGGCATCGACCGCTGCATCGAATGCGGCTTCTGCGAGCCCGTCTGCCCCTCGCGCACCCTGACCCTGACCCCGCGCCAGCGCATCGTGGCCTACCGCGAGATCGCCCGGCGCAGGCAGACGGGCCAGCCCGGCGCCGAAGAGCTGGCGGCCTTCGAGAAGCGCTACGACTACGACGGCGAGGCCACCTGCGCGGCGGACGGCCTGTGCGCCCAGCGCTGCCCCGTGGCCATCGACACCGGCAAGTTCATCAAGCACTACCGCTCCATGGGCCACGGCAAGGCGGCCCTGGTCATGGCCTCGGCCACGGCGGCCCAGATGCCCCTGACCGCCGCCGCCCTGGGCGTGGCCCTGCGCGTTGCGGGCGCGGCCCACGACATCCTGGGCGACCGGGCCATGGACGCCGTTTCCGGCGCGCTGCACAAGTATTCCGGCCAGCGCGCCCCGCGCTGGAACGTCTCCATGCCCCGCGCGGCCGCGCGGCCCCGGGCCCAGGCCCCGCAGAGCGGCGACCTGAAGGTGGTCTACTTCCCCAGCTGCGTGGCGCGGCACATGGGCCCCGAAAAGCACGACCCGGACAAGAGCGCCCTGCACGACCGGACCCTGTCCGTGCTGGCCAAGGCGCGCTGCACGGTGGTCCAGCCCCAGGGCATGGCCCGGCTGTGCTGCGGCCAGCCGTGGGAGACCAAGGGCTTCCCGGCCCAGGCCGAGGCCAAGCTGCGCGAGCTGGAATGCGCCCTGCGCGCGGCCAGCGGCAACGGCGCCCTGCCCGTGCTGTGCGACACCAGCCCCTGCCTGGCGCGCATGCGCGAGCACATCCAGGGCCTGGAGCTGCTCGAACCCGTGGAATTCGCCGCCAAGTACCTGGCCGAGCGCCTGGAGTTCACGCCCGTGAACCGGCGTGTGGCCCTGCACGTGACGTGCAGCTCGCGCAAGCTGGGTCTGGCCGGGCCCATGGAGGCCCTGGCGCGCAAGTGCGCCCGCGAGGTGGTCGTGCCCGAGGACGTATTCTGCTGCGGCTTTGCGGGCGACCGGGGCTTCAGCCACCCCGAGCTGAACGCCGCGGCCCTGGCCGGGCTGCGCGAGCAGGTGCGCGGCTGCACCGTGGGCTATTCCACCTCGCGCACCTGCGAGGTCGGCCTGTCGCTGCACGCGGGCCTGCCGTACAAGAACCTGCTGGTCCTGCTGGACGAGGCCAGCTGGCCCAAGGGCGGCGGGGGCCCAGATTCCCTGTGACGGCCCGGGGGGTGGCCTGCTAGAGTGGCTGTGCCATCAGGGGCGACGGGGCGAGGCCGCCCCGCCTCACCCATAGCCAAGCGAGGGATTGCACCATGCGCATTGTCGTGATCGCGGCGCTGCTGCTGGCCTGGGCCCTGCCCGGGGCCGCCGCCGACAAGCAGGCCACCTGCAAGGACGTGTACCAGATCTACCAGACCTGCTATGATGGCGGGAAACAGATGGACCTGCAAGGCTGCCAGTACGTGGTCGAGGCCCTGGGGCCCCGGCTCATGGGTGAGGAGGGGCTGACGGGCTTCTCGGCGGCGCTCAGCGTGGGCATCTGCAAGCGCGGCTGCGAGGACGGGGCGAACAAGAAGCAGGCCATGTCCATGGGCTCGTTCAGCAAGGAGTTCTGCGGCACGATCCTCCAGTAGCCCGGCGGGCGCGCCCCGGGCCCCGGGCGGGAATTTTTGCTCCCCCCCGCGCCCCCGGTCTTGACAAATCGGCCGGAATCGATACTTTCGACCTCCCGGACACGTTCCGGCCCACGTGGGGCTGTAGCTCAGTTGGGAGAGCGCTTGAATGGCATTCAAGAGGCCGTCAGTTCAATTCTGTCCAGCTCCACCACGATAGTTCAAGGGGTTCAGGTGTTCCTGGACCCCTTTTCCTTTGCCGCGCCCCCGGGCAAGGCCGTTCCAGGACATGCAGACCAAGGCAGGAGGCGACGATGCCCATTTCCCGGCGTGACGCGGCCAAGGACGCCGCCATCAGGGCCTTGCTGCCCGGGCCGCCCGCGCGGGTGTTCGAAGCCAGCGCGGGCCGGGGCGAGCTGGCCTGGGGGCTGCTCCAGGCAGGGCACGCGGTGCTGGTGTCCAACTGGCGCCGGGGCGCCGTGGCCCACGCCATCGAGGAAATCGAGGCCGACCTGAACAAGGCGCTGCCCCTTGAGGACGCGGCCTTCGACGCCGTGGTCTGCCGCGAGGTCATCGAGCACGTCGAGTCCGTGCCGCACACCCTGCGCGAGTTCTTCCGCCTGCTGCGCCCCGGCGGGGTGCTGGTGCTGACCTTCCCCAACCGGCTGCTGCTGCGCTCGCGCCTCTACCACCTGCTCACGGGCTTCTACGAGGGCATGGAGTCGCCCATCAACCTCGACGTGGTCCAGGGCGAGGCGCACATCAACCTCATCGGCTACCCCGAGATGGACTATTTCCTGCGCAAGGCCGGGTTCGACGTGACCCACGTCGTGTCCAGCCACAAGAAGCCGCTGGACCGGCTGCTGCTCGTGTTCCGCCCCCTGCTGGCGCTGCTGGGCCGCTACTACCTGCTGCACCATGACAAGCGCCAGAAGGAGCACAGCAAGGAGGCCCCGGCCCACCGCGACTACAACCGGCTGATCCTGGCGCGCCTCACCTCGCCGGACCTGCTGGCGGGCAAGGACGTGGTGCTGCGGGCGGTCAAGCCGGGCTGAGGCCGGGCGGAGCAGGCGCTTCGGGAGCAGGCCAAAAAGAGCCGGACAGGCCCGGGCCCTCGCAGCGCGCACAGAGCCGGATAGGCCCGGGGCTACAGGCGCGCCAGGACGTGGGTGCGCAGCACCTCGGGCAGGGGCGCGGGGTTGAAGAGCCAGGCCCGGTCCACCTGGCGGTCCGCCGGGCCGGGGTCGGGCAGGGTGTCCAGGTCCTCGCAGCGGATCTTCTCGGCCAGCCCGTCCTGCACCATGTCGTCCAGCAGCCGGAACTCCGTCTCGAAGACCCAGGTGTGCTTGCCGTAGGGCAGCAGGTCGTAGAGCAGGGTGGTCATGCCGCCTGCCACCACGTTGATCTCGGCCATCAGCTCGTCGGTGATGTCGCGCACCTCCACCACCCGCTCCCGGTAGGCCCCGGGCAGCTCGTAGCAGTCCAGCTGCCTGTCGGGCTCCTCGTCGGGCTTGAACTTGAAGTACACCGTCCAGCCCCGGTCCATGAGCTTTTGCATGCACTGGCCGATGCGCCGGGTGTTGCCCCAGAATTCATAGGGAATCAGGATGTTGCGGGTCGAGAAGCGTTCCGACTCCAGGCGGCGGTAGCCGTAGGACAGCTTGTTGGCCCCGGGCAGGTGGTAGCCCTCGGGGTAGACCTGGCTCCAGCGGCGCAGCACCTGCTCCCAGTAGGGGCCCCAGGTGATGACGTTGTCGAAGCCGTCGTAGCTCCCGGGGGCCCAGCGCTCCAGGGTGTAGGCCGCCTGCCGCCGGGCGTACATGCTGAACTGGTAGCCCACCGTGGGCACGCCCAGGGTCCGGCAGGCGTACAGCAGCGGGTAGATCTCCTGGTGGTCCTCCAGGCCGAACAGCAGCCGGGGCGGGCGGGGGCGCAGGGCCTCCAGGTGCTGGTGGTACTCCCATACCGCGAAGGACATGTGCTCCTCGGCCCGCCGGATGATGGCCGCCACGGCGGGGCGCAGCCCGCCCGGGAACCCGGAGAGGTCGTAGCTGTTGCAAAAGATGCGCGGCGCCGCCCAGCGGCGGTGCAGGAAATAGACAGGCCGCCCCTGGGCATGGCGCCTGGCGAAAAGGGGCCGCGAGGGGGAATAGACAAAGTGGAAAGGCGCGCCCTCGGCCTCGAAAACGTCGAGCATCTCCCTGGTGCGGAAATCCCGGGGGCCGTAGCGGTAGAAAAGCAGATCGCCCCCGGGGCGCGCGGCCACCTGGCGGTTGTGGGCGGGCAGCGCCCGCCGGTAGAGGCGCCAGGCCTCCAGCCCCGCCCAGGGGCCGGGGCGGCGCGGATGCAACACCTCCCAGACGCGGGCGAAATTCAGCCGGTTCAGGAAATACGGGACGCGCCCGCGCCCGGCAAGGTCCTCCAGCAGCGCCCCGTACTGCACGATCCGGAACAGCCAGCGCCAGTAGAGATTGCCCACCTGGGTGGACAGCCAGTTGAACCCCTCGTGGTGGTAGTTGTCCTGGAAGCGGACCCCGTCCGGCGTGCGGGCCTCGTAGAGGGTGAAGAGCAGGTCCAGGGCCTTGTCCAGGTCGTTGTCCGGGTGCCACGTCTGCGGCGCCCCGAAGCCCTTGACCTCGACAATGCCCGACGTGCCTTCGCGGATCAGCACGGGCAGCATGGCACCTCCCGGATTCCGGGCCTGGGGGCGGCGGCGCCCCGGACCCCGGGCCTGCGGCGGGCCACTCCGGAGCCAGGCCTCATTCCCCGCCCTCCTGGGCCCTTTCCTTCTTGCCGAAGGCCACGCGCGCTTCCCAGACCTTCATGCCGATCTTGCGGCCCAGGTCGGCCTGGCGCGACTTGATGAGCGCGTCGGCGGCCTCCTTGTTGCCGTCCAGGCGCAAGAGCGTGGCCGATTCCAGATCGCGCAGGTAGCGCTCGCATTCGTGAACCACGGCGGACAGGTCCAGGGTGGCCAGGGCCTCGGGCACCCGGACGGAACGGACTTTGCGGGGCATGGCGGCTCCTCCTTGGGCCAGCGGTTACAAAACGTATACGTTTTGTCAACCAGGACGCAGCACGAAACAGGGCACGCAGGCGCGGGCACGGCGCGCACACCCGGATCTCCGCTGACCAGCGCCGGACGCGGGGCACATCCGGGACGCTCCTGCGCGCGGGGGCGGGCCGCAGCACGCCCACCCCACCGCTTGTTTCAAACGGGCGCTCCTGCGCGCAGGAACGGGCCGCAGGCGCGGGCCCGGCCTGCGGCCCCCGCGCCCCCGGACGCGGCGCGCAAAAAAGCGGCGGCCCCCGGCGGGGGCCGCCGCACCATCGCCCGGGGGCGCAGCCCTACAGGGCGGCCTTGGCCGCCGCCAGGGCCGCGGCGTAGTCGGGCTCGTCGGCCACCTCGGGCACGATCTGCTGGTGGACCACCACCCCCTTGCGGTCGATGACCAGCACCGCGCGGGCCAGCAGGCGCAGCTCCTTGATGAGCAGCCCGTAGTTCAGGCCCAGGGCGGCCTCGCGGTGGTCGGACAGGGTGGTCAGCTGGTCCACGCCCGCCGCGCCGCACCAGCGCTTCTGGGCGAAGGGCAGGTCCATGCTCACGGTGAGGATGGCCACGTCCTGCGACAGCCCGGCGGCCTCGGCGTTGAAGCGCCGGGTTTGCAGGTCACAGGTGGGCGTGTCCAGGGAGGGCACCACGGACACGATGACCACCTTACCCTTGAACTCGGACAGGCTGCGGGGGGCCAGGCCCGTGTCCAGGGCCGTGAAGTCGGGGGCCGCCTGGCCCACCTGCACGGGGTTGCCCGTGAGGGTCAGCGCGTTGCCGCGCATGGTGATGACGCCGGTTCTTTCTGCCATTGGAGTGTCTCCTTGCTTGCGTTTTCGCGGCCCGGCCCGGCGGGCCGGGGCCACCAGGAGAATATAACGCATCCTGGCGCCCGCGTCACCCCGGGAGGACGCAATACGGGGAACTTTCGGCACCGGCCCCCGGGGCGCCGCCGCGCAAAGCGGGGCCGGGCCCATACGGACGCTGGTCAAACAGGGGAAACCGTGGCAGGAAGGGGGGAGGGAAACCAAGACCACATGCAGAGGTGCATTGCCTATGACGGATGATGGAAGCATTTTCGGACTGAGCCCCCGGGCGCCGGGCTCGAACAAATCGCCGCGCAAGAAAACGCGGCGCGGGACCGCCGACAAGGACCAGGAGCCTCGTTCCAGCCAGCCGGAAACGGCAGGGGAACTGGAGGCCCCGGCCCTGGCCGCCCCGGGCCGCACGGCTCCCCAGGCGCCCAAGCCAGGCCCCGTGAACGGGCCCGCCTCGTGGAAGGCCATGCTGGCCGACCCCGACGAGGGCGACGAGCCCCTGGACGACGACCAGCCCCAGGACGACGACACGCAGGACGAGCAGGACGCGCCCCCCAAGGCCGCACCCCGGCGCAAGCGCCCGGCGCGTGGCCGCTCGGGCCGCTCCGCCGACCCAGGCTGCGACGAGGCCGCCGAAACGCAGGAGCCGGCGCCCCAGCCCGCGCCCCGGCCCCAGGCCCCCGCCCGCCGCGAGGCCCGGCCCCGGGCCGAAAGCCCCTCCCGGCCCGAGCCCGCCCCGCGCCCGGCGCCCAAGGCCCCCGCTCCGCGCCCGGCCCCGGCCCCCCAGGCCACGCCCTCCCAGGATTTCGCCGCCACGGCCCCCGACGAGGTCATCGCCCCCGAGGACGTGCTGCCCGAGGCCACCCTGGACAGCCTGCCCCAGGCCCTGCAGGACGCCTGCGCCCGCGCCGGATGGGACAAGCTCATGCCCGTGCAGGCCCTGGCCATGCCCTACCTGCTGGCCGGGCGCGACCTGATGATCCAGTCGCGCACCGGCAGCGGCAAGACGGGCGTCTTCGTCCTGCCCATCATGGACCGGGTCAACACCGCGCTGGACCAGTGCCAGGCGCTGGTGCTCGTGCCCACGCGGGAGCTGGCCCAGCAGGTCGCCCGCGAGGCCGAAACGCTGGCCGCAGGCACGGGGATGCGCGTGGCCGCCGTCTACGGCGGCGCGGGCTACGGCCCGCAGCTCGACGCTCTGCGCCAGGGCGCCCACCTCGTGGTGGGCACGCCAGGGCGCGTGCTCGACCACCTGATGCGCGGCTCCCTGTCCCTGCAGGGGATCGAGGTGCTCGTCTTCGACGAGGCCGACCGCATGCTTTCCATCGGTTTCTACCCCGACATGCGCGAGGTGCAGCGCTACCTGCCCGGCCGCAAGGTCACCATGCTCATGACCTCGGCGACCTATCCGCCGCACGTCATGCGCCTGGCCGGGGAGTTCATGGAGCGCCCGCAGCTCTTGTCCCTGTCGCACAAGCGGGTCCATGTGGCCGAAACGCCGCACCTGTACTACGAGTGCAAGCCCATGGAGAAGGACCGGGCCCTGGTGCGGATCATCGAGATGGAGAACCCCGCCTCGGCGTTCATCTTCTGCAACACCAAGCAGAACGTGCACTACGTCACGGCGGTGCTCCAGCGCTTCGGCTACGACGCCGACGAGCTCTCCGGCGACCTGACCCAGGTCAAGCGTGAACAGGTGCTCGACCGCATCCGGCGCGGCAAGCTGCGCTTCCTGGTGGCCACGGACGTGGCCGCGCGCGGCATCGACATCCCCGACCTGTCCCACGTCTTCCTCTACGAACCCCCCGAAGACCACGAGGTCTACATCCACCGCGCCGGACGCACGGGCCGGGCGGGCGCCTCCGGCGAGGTCGTCTCGCTGGTGGACGTCATGGAGAAATTGGCCCTGCACCGCATCGGCAAGATGTACAAGATATCCCTGGAGGCCAGGTTGCTGCCCACCGACGAGGACGTGCAGAAGGCCATCGCCCAGCGCATGACCGCCCTGCTCGAAGGCCGGCTGAGGAAGCTCGACAACGTCGAGCGCGAACGCATCGAGCGCTTCAAGCTCCTGGCCAAGACCCTGGCCGAGGGCGAGGGCGGCGTCGATCTGGTGGCCATGCTGCTCGACGAAACCTACCGCGCCGAGCTGCAAGGCGCCCCGCCCAAGCCCCCGGCGCGCGAGCAGGCCCCCAAGGCCCGCGCCCCGCGCGAGGACCGGCGGCGCGACCGCGGCGACGAGCCCGCCCCGCGTGAGGCTGCCCCGCGCGAGGCCGCTGCGGCCCCCGAGGCCGAGGCCCCCCAGGCCCAGCCCGCCGGGGAGGACGGCGAAGCCCCCGCGCCCAAGAAGCGCCGCCGCCGCCGCCGCAAGAAGAAAAAGCCTGCCGAGGGCGCCGAGGCCGCTGGCAACGGCGCGGCCCCGGGCCCCGCGCCCGAAGGCGACGACGACGGACCGGACAGCGAAGGCTGGGACCACGACGAAGACGAGGATGACGGCCCCTCCCCCGGCCAGAACTGGTCCTACGACGAACACTGACCCCCAAGGGCGGCCCACGGGCCGCCCTTTTTTACGGCCTCGCGCCGAAGCGGCGGGGCGCAGCGACCTGAAGGCCGCTGCCCTTCTGGTTGCGGGCCTTTTTCGCGGCCTGCCGGAGCGGCGGGGCCCCGCCCCGCGCAGGTGCACGAGGGCGCGGAGTACTTCGCGCGGAGTCCAAACGCCTGCCCCCTGCGCCGGGCATCCGCCCGCACAGGGCACAGGACGCTCGCTGGCGGATGGGGCACCCGCTGGGGTCCGGTGCGCCCCCCGCACCCGCGCATGAAAAGACCTGCACGCCGAGCGCGTGCGGTGCGGCCACCGCCCCCCCACCAGCCCCCTCCGCCCCCCGCGCGAAGTCCGCGCGAGGCGGGTCCGCCCGTTCCGCGTTGGCCCGGCTGCCCGACGCAGCGCCACCCGCCAGCACCGCCTGTCCGGGGCGGAACGCCTGGGCATCGTCAAGTGACGATTCTTTAACAGACTCTAATTATGCCAGAAAATGGCTGACGATCAGTCTTCGGCATACTGCTGGCGCAGGGTGCGCAGCAGGGCCACGAGGGCGTCGGCGTCCTGGGGCTGGCCGTCGATGCGCATGCCCTGGACCAGGGCCACGTGATTGCCCCGGGGGGTGGTGGTTTCGCTGAAATCCAGGGAGTGGGCCGGGCTGGTGCCCAGGTCCAGCCGCCAGCCCCCGGGCCCGCCGGACCAGGCCACGGCCTCGGACGCAAGGCCCAGGCTGCGGGCGACCAGGGCGGCGAATCCGCGCACGGTGAGATGCCCGCCCGGCCCGGCCACGCCCAGGAATTCCCCCTTGCCCGAACGCACGGTCAGCGGCAGGCCCAACACGGCGGCCCCGGGGGCCGAGGCCGCATCCTGCCCAGGCGCGGCCTCCCGGCCCGGCCCTGCGCCGCCAGCACCCGGGGCCTCGTCCTCGGGCGGCAGCCGCCGCAGGGCGTAGCGCTCGGCGGCCCCCGACGCGCTGCGGATGCGCACGACCCGCTCGCCCTCGCCTCCGGCGGACGCGGGGCCGCGCTCCAGGGCCCGCACCTGCCCCTGCAGGGCCTCCAGGGCCGCGCCCTGGCGGGCCAGACCCTCCCGCACATCGCGGCGCAGGGCGTCCAGGGCCTGCTCCCGGTCCCGCGACTCCCCGGCAGCCGCCTGCGGACCCGGGCCCTGCGCCCCCGCGCCGCCCCGCGCTGGCGGGGCCTCGCCCAAGGCCCGTTCCAGGCGCTCCAGGCGCTGCGTGGCCTCGGCCTGGGCCCGCGTCAGGCGGACCACCGTGCGCGCCAGATCCTGGACGGTCCGTTGCAAATCCGCGCTGATGACCGGCTTTTCGGGCAGGGGGTGGCGCCAGCTCCAGGGGAAGCGCAGCCGCAGGCGCTCGCGCAACTGCTCCACCGACAGCCCGTCGGCGAAGCCCTGGCGGATGGCCACACAGGCGTCCAGGGACTGCGCGGCGAAGCGCAGCGGCTTGCCCTCGCGCAGCACGGGGAAGCACCCCGGGAACTTGTCCCGGTAGCCCTTGACCGTGGTCACCGACACTCCGGCGGCCCGGGCCAGCTCCTGGTGCGTCACGCCCTTATCGTCGGCCATCGTCACCACAAAACTCCTTGGTTTAAAAGTAATATTCAACCCTGTACGCCATCGTCACCCAACGGTCAAGCCGCCGGAGCCACGGGCCAGCGCCCCGGGCCGGACGCCGCAGCCGGAGCCGCACCCGCAGGGACCACGCCGCAGCAGCCGGGGGCGCTCCGGCAGCTTGCACCTTGGAGGGGTGGCCGGGCCGCCCCTCCGGGCGCGCAGGAGCACGCAGCGCAGCCCCGGCCCCGCAATCCGCCCGCCACCCCGGTTCGGGCTCTGGGCCCGGAAGACCCACCCCCTCGCGCCGCAGCCCCCCGCTCCCGCCCCGCGCCCTTGCGCCCGGGGCCGGGCCCTGGCACAACAGGGCCCATGCCGATGCACCACCACTGGACGGGCCTGCTGGCCGGGGCCGTGCTGGGGGCCACGGCGGGGCTGTCGCCGGGGCCGCTGCTGACCCTGGTCATCCGCGAGACGCTGCGCAGCGGCGTGGGCGCGGGCGCACGGGTGGCGGCCTCGCCGCTGCTCACGGACCTGCCGATCATCGCCCTGTGCGTGGCGGCCCTGGGCGCCGCAGCGCGCGTGGAGCCGCTGCTCGGGGCCGTGGCCCTGGCCGGAAGCGCCTTCCTGCTTTTCATGGCCCGCGAAACCTGGCGCAGCGGCCCCCCGGCCCTGGACGCGCCCCACGGCCCCTCGCGCTCCCTGGCCCGGGGCGTGCTCACCAACGTGCTCAGCCCGCATCCGTACCTGTTCTGGATGGCCGTGGGCGGGCCCATGCTTGTGCAGGCCTGGGCCCGGGACCGCGCGGCGCCCTTCATATTCCTGGCCGGGTTCTATGTGGCCCTGGTGGGTTCCAAGCTCGGGGTGGCCGTGCTGGTGGGCCGCTCGCGCGCGGTGCTCGCGGGCCGAGGCTACCGGCTGGTGCTGCGCGCCCTGGCCGTGGCCCTGGCGGCGTTCGCCGCGCTGCTGCTGCGCGACGGATGGCGCCTGCTGACCCAGGGCGGCGCATGACCCCCGCCTGCCTGGGCCGGAAACGGCCTCCCCTCATTGCGTAAATGTTGAAAAAGCCCTATGAAATCCACATGTCGAAACCGAGCATCCTCATCGTCGATGACAGCGCGGTGATCCGCAAGGCGCTGTCCAAGACCCTGAACTCCCTCGGGGCGCAGGTGACCCAGGCCGTGGACGGCGCCGATGGGCTGGCCAAGGCCCGCGCCGGGCGCTTCGACCTGGTCATCTCCGATGTGGACATGCCGAACATGACCGGCTTCGAACTGTGCGAACAGCTCAAGCAGGACCAGACCACCCACAGCACCCCGGTGCTCATCCTCAGCTCGCGCGACAAGGACGAGGACATCGAGCGCGGCTTCCGCGTGGGCGCCGACGGCTATCTGACCAAATCCGGCGGGCAGGACGAATTCCTGGCCAGCGTGCGCGAATTCCTGGACCGCCAGGACATCATCCGCAACCGCAAGGTGCTGGTGGTGGACGATTCGGCCTACATCCGCACCACGGTGGGCGAGGCGCTGGAGAAAAGCGGCTTCCACGTCGCCCAGGCCGCCAATGGCCGCCAGGCGCTGGACAGCCTCCTGGCCGGAGAGGTGCCCGACCTCATCGCCAGCGACCTGGACATGCCCGTGATGGACGGCATCCAGCTCTGCAAGGCCCTGCGCGCCAACGACCGCTTCAAGAACCTTCCGCTGCTGGTCATGAGCTCCACCGACGACCGCGCGGTGATCCGGCGCATGTTCCAGCTCGGCGCGGCGGCGTTCCTCATCAAACCGTTCAACATGGAACAGCTCGTCCACACGGCGGAAAAGCTGCTCTCGGACCATTTCCGCAACCTGCTGCTGGAAAAGGAGCGCCTGCGCCAGGAGCACACCCTGATGCTGGGCTCCATCACCAGCCTGATCCAGGCCCTGGAAGCGCGCGACGTGTACACGCGCGGCCACTCCGAGGCCGTGGCCGAGATCGCCGTGGGCATGGGCCGGGTCATGGGCTTCGAGCCCGACGAACTGGAAATGCTCGAAATCGCCGCCCGCCTGCACGACCTGGGCAAGATCGGCATCCCCGACGCCATCCTGCTCAAGCCCGGCAAGCTCACGGTGAAGGAATACGAGACCATCAAGGCCCACCCGACCATCGGCGCGGAAATCCTGCGGCCCATCCCCTCCATGGCCCCGCTCATCCCCGCCGTGCTCTCGCACCACGAGCGCATCGACGGCACGGGCTACCCCCACGGCCTCAAGGGCAAGGACATCCCGCTGTGGGCGCGCATCATCGCCGTGGGCGACATCTACCACGCCCTGACCTCCAACCGCCCCTACCGCGACCCCATGCCCGAAGAGCGCGTGCTGGAGATCATCAACGACGCCAAGGTCGGGCACCTCTGCCCCGACTGCGTGGCGGCGTTCCTCAAGTTCCTGGAAAGCTGAGGGGGCCCCGGGCCCACCGTCCCCGCGCGGCGAAAGCGCCCGCCCCGGGGCAGGGCCTTGCGCCCGCTTGCGTTGCGCGCAAAACGCCATGCGCCGTGCCCGCCCGGCCTTTTTGCGCCCCTGGACTTCCCGGGGGGGATCATGTATCTCCTGCGCGGTCGTATCCACCTCAATCCGGCCCTGCACCATGCTCTTCAACTCATACAGTTTCCTCCTGTTCCTCCTGCTTGCGTTCATCGGGTATTTCTGGTGCAACAAGCATCACCTGGCCAAGCTTTCCCGGCTGTGGCTCGTCTTGTGTTCACTCTTCTTCTACGGCTGGTGGGACGCAAGCTACCTGCCGCTGATCCTGCTCTCCATCGTCGTCAACTTCTCCCTGGGCACGGCCATCGGCATCGCCACGCAACACAAGACGAAGCTCTTCGCCGCCGGGGTCTGCTTCAACCTCGCCCTGCTCTGCTACTACAAATACACAGGGTTCCTCGTCGCCAACGTCAACGACCTGCTGGGCGCGGACATCCAGATAGCGCCCATCGTGCTGCCCCTGGCCATCAGCTTCTTCACCTTCCAGCAGATCGCCTATCTCGTGGACAGCGCCCGGGGCGAAACCCGGGAATACGATTTCCTCAACTACACCCTGTTCGTGACCTTCTTCCCCCAGCTCATCGCCGGGCCCATCGTGCACCACGCCGAGATGATGCCCCAGTTCCGCAAGCTGCGGAACCTGGTCATCGACCACGGCAACATCCTCAAGGGACTGGGCTTTTTCACCCTGGGGCTGGCCAAGAAGGTGCTTTTGGCCGACACCTTCGCCATCTGGGCCAACGCGGGCTTCGCCGCCCCGCAGGGCATCGGCTTCGCCCAGGCCTGGACCGCGAGCCTGAGCTACACGCTCCAGCTCTATTTCGATTTCAGCGGCTACATGGACATGGCCACCGGGGCGGCCCTGCTGTTCAACATCCACCTGCCCCGGAACTTCGACTCGCCGTACAAAAGCATTTCGCTCCAGGACTTCTGGCGCCGCTGGCACATCACCCTGGGCCGGTTCCTGCGCAGCTACGTCTACATCCCCCTGGGCGGCAGCCGCAAGGGCACCCCGGGGCTGCTCGGGAACCTCTTCATCACCTTCCTGCTGGGCGGCATCTGGCACGGCGCGGGCTGGACCTTCGTGCTCTGGGGCGCGCTGCACGGCCTGGGGCTCATCGTCCACCGGCTGTGGACCATGACCGGGCGGCGCCTGCCGGCCCTGGCGGCGGGGGCGCTGACGTTCCTGTTCGTCCATTGCGCCTGGGTCGTTTTCCGCGCCCAGAGCGCCCAGGACGCGCTGCACATCCTGGCGGGGATGTTCCTCGAAACCCCGAGCCTGCAGGGGCTGACCCTGCTGCCCCTGGCCGCCATCGTGTCCGGCCTGGCCATCGTCTGGGGGCTGCCGAATTCCCGGGAGGCCATGGCCAGCGCCAGAAGCGCCTCCCTGCCAGCCACCGTGGCCCTGGCGGGCCTGGCCTGCGCCAGCCTCATTGCCCTGGAGATTCGCAATGCGACGGAATTCCTCTACTTCCAGTTCTAGGCGGCAGGCGAAGCGCTGGGCGCTGCTGCTGGGGCTCGTGCTGCTCGGCCTGCTGCTGGTGGACGCCACGCTGGTCTGGTACACCCAGTACAGGGTTTCTGCGGAGGCCTACACCGAGGAGGTCAGCGCCAAGGCCAAGCACATGCGCCTGCGCCTGGCGGGAAAACGCGCGGACATCATCTTCGTGGGCAGCTCGCGCACGCTCTACCACGTCAGCACGGCGGATTTCGAGCGGGCGGGCTGGACGGTGTACAACTACGGCCTGTCCGGCCATCAGATCGCCAGCTATCCGTCCATGGTCGAGGCCGCCGCCCGCCTCAAGCCGGCCACCATCGCCATCGGCGTGACCATCACCTCCTTCGACGACGACGCCATCGAAGTGCCCAGCAGCCCCTCGCTGACCGACCTCAGGGCGCTGGCCGCCACCGGACAGTCGCCCCGGCTCCTGGCGGCCACGGCGGGCGCATGGCTGGGCAGCCTGCATGCGCTCAACTACTACTCGGAGATCATCAACCTGCGGGTGCGCCCCGTGTTCGAACGCCTGGACCGCCCCCTGGCCCCGCAATCCGCCCCGCCCGGGGGTGGTGCGCCAGGGCAGGCCGCGGTTGCCGCCGCCCCCGGGGAGGTCTGCGACTGCAAGACCTTCGGCCTGCGCCCCCACCGCAAGGCGCGCATCTACAAATGCACCAACGGCGACGCCATCCTGTTCGGCAACTTCGGGCTCGAGCCCAGCGACGAGGCCTTCGTCTGGAAGGGCTTCCACGCGCCCTACCTGGCCCTGCTCAACCACTGCCTCGACCTGGCCCGGGCCCAGGGCGTCCGGCCCGTGGTGTACCTGGAGCCGCGCCACGCCTTCAAGGGCGACTACGACCTGGCCGCCATCCGCGCCGCCATCCATGCCCCGGTGCTCGACTTCACCCGCCTGGAACTGCCCGACGCCATGTGGGCCAACTCCGAGCATCTCAACGACGCGGGGCGGCATGTCTTTTCCGCCGCCCTGGCCGAGGCCTTCGCCGCGCTGCCAGCGCCGTAGGCGAAGCGAACGCGGCGGCAGCCCAGGCGGCTGTGTTTAGCCAGATAGTCTTGGACAAGTGAGGCAGTGCGGGACCATGCGGGAACTCGTGGGACAACGCCACGGCTGGCGTGGGTTTTCGATCTGGTCGGGTGCGGAACAGCGGCGGGCCGCCCTGCCACTTATCTTTGGACAAGGCGGCCCGTTACGCCACTTATATTGGGACGAGCCTAATTCACCAGATATGGCACAGGGGTGAGCGATGCGGGACGTGTTTCAGCAGGGAGTCCCAGCTTCTCAGCCATCACCCTATAACAATCCAAAGCAGGCAAATCGGTGCAGGCATGAGAAGCACCTGCGGTGTCTGCTTTTTTGTACATAAC